>DASZPR010000579.1:0-7433 GCA_035550235.1 Verrucomicrobiia bacterium
GCATAGGATTGGCTTTGTGACGAAGGCCAATTTAGCCGCGCCACAATCTGAAGGAAATCAAAACCGTATCACCCAAAGTGATGATGGCGCCGCGACCATCGTCTCACTGTCAAATCCAAGGACTATTCCTGAAAAATGGACCTAGGGTAGCAGAGCGTTGCTTCCACAGCGTGTCGAAGTTCCTGGGGTGTGAAAGGCTTTTGGAGAAAATAGTCCGGCCTCACGGAGAAACACCACGCGTGATAATAGCTGAAGCCGCTCGCCATCAGTATGCGCAGCGCAGGATGCAGGCCGAGGCATTCTTCCAGAAACGGTTCGATGCGCATCGATGGATTGTGAAGATCGGTAATCAGCAGAACCGGTTTTTCTTTGGCCGCACTTAAGCTCGCCAGAGCGGTGCGGCGATCGTAAAAACATTTCACAACATATCCGGACGCGTTCAAGATCAGCGCGTATAATTCCGTCAGGCAAGGCAGGTCGTCCACGACATAGACCACCTGAGCGGTCGTCAGGCTTGAACCGCGATCTGAGTTTGCGGCATTCGACTCCGGCGACCAGAAGGCAACCGAGCTGTCGGTAGGGGCGGGAGTGCGTTTCAATGCGGAAGGATGGTTTGGGCAGACAGGTCTTGTTTTTGTTTCGGCGTGAAAACGCCTTCGCGCATTTTTACGTTTATCAATGGCATGTGTTTGCGTTTTAGGTTTCGGGGTTTGCAACTGCACCCGGTGAATTTTAAGAATCACGCGGCGCCGAATTGTTCCATCGCGCGGGTGGAACCAAAGTCCCAATCATCGTAAGGAGTCTCGGAAGATTTGCTGCAGCGCGGTGAGTTGTACAGCGGCGAATTTTTTTGCGAAAGCGATGCGCCGCCATTTTCCAAAATCTCCCGGAGCTGCGCGAGGCCGCGGGCGATGCGCGACTTCACCGTGCCAACCGGCACGTCGAGAATCGCGGCGATTTCCTTGTAAGAACAATCCTCGAAATAAAACAGCGCCACCGCTCCGCGAAAAACGTCGTCCACCTTCGCGAGCGCGGGCAAGACCTGCGAACAGTCCGACTGCTTCACGAAATCCGGTTCGAGGACCGGCAGGTTCGGCGAGACTTCATCCAGCTCGTGATGCGGAAACCGCGTCTGGCGACGGCGCGCCTGTAGGAACGCGCGATGCAGCGTGGTGTACAACCACGTTTTTACTTTGGAATGGTCGCGCAGTTGATGGCCCTTGGCGGCCCAGGTGTAAAACGTGTGCTGGGTCAAATCACCCGCGTCGGATTCGGAATGCGCCAGGCTCATCGCGAATCGGAAGAGCGGTTGATAGTGGTCGTTCACGAGTGCTTCAAACGGATCGATAGGATTCATTTTCATTTCTTGTTGGTGATTCAGAGTGTCATTCCTCCCACAGACCGCGACTCGCTACAATGGGACCAAGGGACGAGCGGCGAATGTCGTGATGGGTCGGAAGAGGGGTGTTTCTTAAGCCAGACCGCATTTTCCCCGGAATTATTTCTTCAATTGATCATGGGTCGAAAGCGAGCACGACGCGGAAGGCGGCGAGGGGGTCCTTGATGAATGGACTGACCCTTCGCTGGACCGCCGCGCGGAACGGCAATCGGCCTCGTTCCTCACGCCAGCCAGGGCCGGAGCCGGAGGGAAAAAAATAGTTTTTGTCTTGAACACAATGTTCGGAGTGTTCAGAGACGCGCCAGTTCCATGCGGTGACTGGGACTAAAGACCCATAAGACCTTCGCATTGATAGTTGCGGAGGGCGGTGAAGGGGCTAATCTAGTCCCGATTCACCCAATACGATTGCGCCTTGCGCGCCCGAATCGCTTACGTCTTTGGTTATGAAAACGCCCGTGATGGAAGAACGTGACTGGTCCGAAAGGACCAGTGCGCCGGAAACACAGCTCAAGCAAACTGACGCTGTGTTCGAGAGTTTTTTTGAGCGAACCTTTGACGCGGTCTGGTTGTTTGACCCGCAAGCCGGAGTCTTTGTGGATTGCAATCAGGCGGCCGTCGACCTCATCGGCGCGAAGGACAAGGCGCAATTACTACAAGCCACGCCCGCACAAGTCTCACCCGCCAATCAACCCAACGGCGCCACCAGCAGTGAACGCACGGCGCAGATTATTGCGCTGGTTGAGAAACATAAGGGTTATCGTTTCGAATGGGTGATTCGCCACGTGGACGGACGTGATATTCCGCTGGAAGTGTCGTGCACGCCCATCGTCAAGGATGGCCGCAATCTCTATGTGGTGATTTCGCGGGATATTTCGGAGCGCAAAAAGGCCGAACAGGAATCGCGCGAACTCAATCAATCCCTGGAACGTCGCGTGGAGGAACGCACCGCCGCGCTCACCACCAGCGAAGCGCGGTTTCGCGCGCTGGTGGAAAATGCCCCGGATGCGATTGTCGTTTTCGATGGCGATACGGGCAGATTTCTTTTTGGCAACGAGCACGCCTGCCGTCTTTACGGCGTGCCGATGGAAAAACTCACGGAATTGACGCCTGCCGATGTCAGCCCGGAATTTCAACCGAATGGACGCCGTTCCGGCGAATGGGCCCGTGAACTGATGGCGGAAGCGTTGGCCGGCGGAATGCCCGTGCTCGAATGGGTTCACCGGCAGGCGAATGGCCGTTTGATTGCCACCGAAGTCCGGCTGTTGCGCCTGCCGGCCGAAGGACTGAACCTGATTCGCGCGAGCATCATGGATAACACGGAGCGCAAAAGCGCCGAGCGCGCGCTGCGCGAATCCGAAGCGAAATTTCGCGCGTTGTTCGAAGGCTCGAGCCACGGGGTCGTGTTGCATGACGAGAATGCGTTGCTGGAGGTGAACCCGGCGGCCGTGCGCATCATGGGCTGCCAGCACGCTCACGAATTGGTCGGCAAGGATCCACGCTCGATGGCGCCGCCGTTTCAGCCGAACGGCGAAAGTTCCGATGAAATGGGCCGGCGATATATCCAGGAATGCATGGAGCGCGGCAACTCCCGTTTCGAGTGGGTTGCTCAATCACCAGACGGACGTCAGATTCCACTGGAGGTGGTGCTGACGCGCATTCAATGGAGCGGTCGTGAGGTCATTCAGGCGCTCATCACGGACATCACCGAGCGGAGACGCGCGCAGCAGGCCCTCGCCGAAAGTGAAGCGCTCTTCAGCGCCGCCATCCAGTCCAGCCCGATCTTCATCGCGATCACACGCATGGAGGACAGCCGTTTTGTTCTTGTGAACGACGCGTTCGTCAATTGGTCGGGTTACGCGCGCAACGAAATCATCGGGCGAAATTCGTTGGAACTTGGCCTATGGCAGGACCTGGCAGAGCGCGAGGCTTTCTGGATCGAATTGCAACGCACCGGCTCCATCCGCCAGCGCGAGTGCCATTTTCGCAATCGCGCAGGACAGCCTTCTCCGATGCTGATTTCTCTCGAGGTCATCCAGCTGAACCACGTGCCGCACATGCTCGGCATGGCGCTCGACATCACGGAACGGAAGAAAGCCGAAGCTGAGTTGCGTGAAAGTGAACGGCGATTCAGCGCCGCGTTCCAGGCCAGCCCGGCCTTCATCGGCATCCTGCGCATGAGCGACGAACGTTACGTGCTGGCCAACGACGCGTATCTGCATTGGCTGGGTTATCCTCTGGAGGAAGTCGTGGGGCGCACGTGCGTGGAACTCGGGCTTTGGGAGAATATCGCCGAGCGCGATTCCGTCTTGAAGGACATGCACACCTACGGCTCCATCCGGCAGCGGGAATGCCGCTGGCTGAACCGCAAGGGCGAGCGATTCACAATTCTGTTGTCGGCGGAAACCATCAAATTAAACGACACGCCGCACATGCTCTCCATGGCGCTCGACATCACGCAGCGCAAACGCGCGGAGGAGGAGTTGCTCAAAACGCTTGAGCGCGAAAAGGAACTCAGCCAGCTCAAAAGCAATTTCGTCTCGATGGTGTCACATGAATTCCGCACGCCACTTGGCATCATCCAATCTTCCGCCGAACTGCTGCGGGAATTCCATCCGCGCATGCAGGCCGGCGAGCGCGACGAGCAACTGGACTCCATCACCCGCAACACCCGCCGGATGGCGCGCATGATGGAGGACATTCTCGTGCTCAGCCGGCTGGAGGCCGGCAAATTGGAATTCCAGCCTGCGCCACTTGATTTCAAGGCCTATTGCGCGCGAGTCGTCGATGAAGTTTCGTCCGCCACGAACGACCGTTGTGTGATTGAACTGTCGTTGAAATCGATTCCGCCCGAAGCCAGCGCCGACGAACGGTTGCTCGGCCACATTCTGCCCAACTTGCTCAGCAACGCCGTGAAATATTCCGAACCGGGCGCAACCGTCAGCCTCACCGTCGAGCGGGATGGCAACGACGTGGTATGCATCGTTAGCGATAAGGGGATCGGGATTTCGGAGGAAGACCAGCGGCAATTATTCAAGGCGTTTCATCGCGGCGGCAACGTCGGCATACGGCCCGGCACCGGCCTGGGGTTGTTGCTGGTGAAATGCTGCGCGGAATTGCACGGCGGAAAAGTGCGCGTCAAAAGCCGCATTGGGCGGGGAACAACTGTCACCGTCACGCTTCCCATTTTTGGCACGAACCCCTCCTCGACCGACTTGGGTAGGGACGGCGCGCTGGTGGCCGTCCGCCAGGACCGCAACGTGGTGGGGAAAAATAAGTCATGAAAAAAATATTGGTCATTGAAGACGAACCGGAGATGCGGCGGAACATCACCGCGCTCCTGCGCTATTACGATTACGAACCGATCGCCGCGGAAAACGGCCGCAAAGGCGTGGAACTCGCCCGGCGCGAAAAACCGGATTTGATCCTGTGCGATGTCATGCTGCCCGAACTCGACGGTCACGGCGTGCTGCAAGCCATGCAGACGGATAGCACGCTGGCGCGCACGCCGTTTATTTTCCTCACGGCCCGCGGCGAGAAGGAGGACATTCGCAGCGGCATGAATCTGGGGGCCGATGATTACCTCACGAAACCCGTCGCCAACGCCGATCTCGTTCGCGCCATCGAGGCCCGGTTGCGCCGTTCGGAGCAGCAGATGCGGCGCGAATTTCGGCCGGATTTTTCCTCCACGGAACCGTTGCAGAAACTCGGCCTTACTCCCCGCGCGACGGAAACTTTGCTTTGGCTCGCGCAAGGCAAAACCAACGCGGACATCGCGACCATTCTCGGCATCACCGAATCCACGGTGAAAAAATACGTGCAGGAAATTTTCGAAAAGCTCGGCATCGAAACGCGTGGCGCTGCGACCGTGCGCGCGTTGGAATTATTGAATGCCCCGGTGCCGTCTGGCAGTCGATAAAAGCGGGCGAACGCGTTCGCTGCGGCATCGTTGCGATTAGGGAACCCACGGCAATTGGCTTGTGTTTTGCCAATGTTCCGGTATATCACGCTCCTCTCACAGTGATACTTTAGGGTTATTAAATGAAAATCGCAGTTTGTTTTGTAGGCGTAACGCGGAACTATTCGAAGTACACGTTGGATTCCATTCAAAAGAATCTTTTTGGCGTGGTGGCAAAGCACGACCCGAACTTCAAAAGATTCGCTCATTTCAACAAATTGGATGTCTTGACCAACCAGCGCAGCCGTGAGCACGGCGTGAATATCGACCCGGAAGAATACAAGCTTTTGAACTGCGATGTCGTGGAGCTGACCGATCAATCATTGGTGGACCAACGGATTGATTTCGACTACCTCCAGCAATTTGGCAACGCCTTCAAGGATAATTTTGGGACGCTGAAGAATGTGCTGCGGCAGATGTATTCGCTGAATTGCGTCGCGGATATATTGGAGCGGCAAAACACGAAATTCGACCTCGTGATCTGGTCGCGGGTCTGCCTGCGATTTTATAAGCCCATCGAAATCCCGCGCAAGATTCAGCCAGGAACTCTTTACACGCCGTGGTTCGAGCGGTTTCGTGGGTTGAACGATCGCTTCTCCCTGGGAGACATGCCGACCATGCTTTCAGTCTTCCGCCGGCAATCGGCGGTGCGGGATTTTGTTCACGAGACCGGCAGGCCGTTAGGGGCGGAAAGTTACTTGCTATGGTATGCGAAAAAGAAGGGACTGCACACCCGGCATCTGACCAAGATGAATTTTAGCCGCATTCGGGCGGACGGAACCGAGAAACTTATCAAAGATGATCTTCCGGAAAAACTGAAGTATTATATCAAGCACGGCCTTGAACTTACCGGGCTCCGCAACATCCACGCTCCCTCCCGCCGGGATAGAGAGCGACTTTCAAACTCATCGCCCTAGATTTACCGTCGGGCCGTTTCTGGTTTTGTTCCGTGAGCTTCCGGGCTCCCCGGCTCAATTGGCGGCGGCACTTCGATATTCAACGCGGTGCTCAAATCAATTTCATGCTCCTGTTCCTGTGCGATGATGCCACGCAACACTTCACTCAGCGCGAATTCACCCATCGCTTCCGCCTGGCGAATGCGTTCGCGATAGCGGCCCACGGTTTCGCGTTCATTTTTCAAATCGGCGCGAAGCATTTCCGTGGCATCTTTGGAGGTTTTCACCGGCTTGGGAGTAACCACTGGCATACCGCCAAAATAATCAATCTGTTTCGCGATCTTGAGCGCATGGGTGAGTTCTTCCGCGGCGTGCAGCTCAAGTTCCTTCGCGATGTCCATGTAGGGCGCGCCTTTCAGCACCTGGCTGTAAACCACATACGCGATAATTGCCTGGTATTCCCCCGCGAGATCTTCGTTGAGGAGTTCGACCATCCGTTCGCGAGTGATTTTTGAATCAGCGTTATTATTGTTCGTGCTCATAAAAATTGAATTGGGCCTGTGGCTTCGTGAATATCTCCCGCAACCTAGCTCGGAAGTCGGGTTTCAGGTATGGGGCAGTCTACCCGCCGCCGTATAGTGGCGCGCATTCCGTCCGTGCGGCCATTCCCGCATTGCTGCGGGTCGATTCTTCGCGTACGATAGCGGCGTAAACGAAGGAAATTGTTCGGCAACCCATTTTGAATTATGCCAACCGAGATCTTCACAGCGAGTCGTTGGACCAGGGGCAATTTTCTTTTTCCCACCCATATTGAAGTCAACGAACAGGCTGTCACGCGCCACAAACGCTCGTGGTTCAGCCGCGATGAAATCAGCGTCAGCATGAGCAAGGTGGCCTCGGTGCACATCAAGACCGGCATGATTTGGTCGGACATCCTGATTGAATCCTCCGGCGGCTCCGACCCGCTCGCGAGTCACGGGCACACCAAATCAGACGCCAAGCGAATCAAGGAGTTGGTGGAGACCTACCAGGCGGCCTTCGCGCGGAATCCCGGGGTGCAATGAGTCGATAAAAGTAGGAGACGAGGTAACGAGTCTCTAACTTTTCCACCAGAATTGGCCTCAAGCATCCAGCCGTCCGTATTTCCGAATCTGCGGAAAAATCAGGGCAATGGCGATGACCA
>DASZPR010000580.1:0-9169 GCA_035550235.1 Verrucomicrobiia bacterium
CTCCTCGCGCTTTTTCGTGAGCAACGCGCGCAGGACCATGAGACGCCCTTCCTCATCGAGCATTTTGGGCGGCGCGTTGTGGAGTTGATTAAAAATAAAATCGGCGAGTCGCTCAAAGGAGAGGATGCGCAACCGGGTGTAGCCGCGAAGGGAATCGTCGGCGAGCAATTGGCGTTCGAGTTGGAAGGTGGCCTGTTTGGGCGCGAGCAGAATCAGCGGTGGGCCATCCGGCGACGCGGCGAGCGCGGCGCGAATTTCCGACAGGCAGAGGAAGGTCTTTCCGCTGCCGGCGGGGCCAAGGAGGAACCGGATTTGCACGCTCCCATTTTCGCGGGAATGCGAGGCAGCGCAAAGGATTTTATTCTTCATCTCGACAACAACCTTCCAAATTCATCAAACCACATATCTTGGAAATGTTCTTGACACACGTTTTTATACGACCTAGCATCCATTATCAAGTTCGCTTTGCGACTTGCTGGTAAGGAGCAAGCGAAAAATGGAATTTTGACGCTAATCCTGTAAAGAGCAGGATTTTTTTGTGGTTTAAAATTTGGGATTTTCGGGCGGGAGAGGGCTCCGTTTGCATCATTAGTAAACGCTTCCTGACAGATGCCTCTCCCGCCCTTATAAAACCATAATAATCAAACTCCGAAAGAATTCCAGTTCCAACTTACAACGCCGGTGGAACATCCATTCAGGCGGGCAAGATTATACAAATGTTTAAGTCCGCAATTTACTTGGACTTATCCGCAGACATTTCCCGCTGCAAAAGCGGTGTCGACGCTACGCTCTGCCACCGCACTCCAAAAGTCGCGGATGATGCCACGCTCCAATTTCAGCACGGGAGGCAGCGGACGCACCGCATGATCAAACTTCCACCGACTTGCCGGGGCCGGGTTGGATGATTTGGATTTTGGGGTGGTGGGCGCGGATTTGTTGCTCGAACCATTCGCGGGCGTCTTGATCGCCATGGCCTAACAAGATTGTACGCGGGTTTACTTCTCCGACGAAGTTCAGGAGTTCATCGCGGTTGGCGTGGGCGGTGAGGTCGAATTCGTCGATTTCGCATTTGCGGGTGGCTTCGCCGCCGCTGGCGCTGAAAAGGAAGGTTTCGCCTTGTTTGGCGGCGCGCAGGCGGCCCGCGGGCGTATCGGGATCCGCGTAGCCGACGAAGAATATCGCCATGCGTTCGTCACCCATCATGCGCAGGGCGAGGTCGTGCGCGGCGGTATTTTCGCTCATCATGCCGGCGGTGATGACGAATAGTTTGCCGCCGCCGAGGCCCATGGATTGCGCCTGGCCTTTTTCAAGCACGGTGAGGTTCAGGGCGTCGTGCAGTTGCAGGTCGGGGTGCTGGCGGTTGGTGCGGTGCGCTTCGAGATCGTAGATTTCGGTGAAGACGCGGCCGAGGCCGCCGATGAAAATTTGTTGGCGCTTCAATTTGCCCTCATTCATCAGCAGGGCGAGCAGCGCGAGGATTTCCTGGGTGCGGCCGAGCGCGAAGGTGGGAATGAGCACGGAGCCTTTGCGCGCGAGCACGCGCTGGATGCTTTCGCTGAGTCGATTGATCTCCGCTTCGCGTGTGAAGCCGGCGGGGACGGCGCGGTTGCCGCGCGTGGTTTCCATGATGAGCACATCGGCGCGAACGCCTTCGAACCGCGCTTTTTTCAAAATCGTTTGATCGTGGAAACAGACGTCGCCGGTATAGAACATCGTTTCCTTTTTTCCGCGAACCAGTATGCCCGCGGAGCCGAGCGCGTGGCCGGCGTCGAAAAATTCCATGGTCGGCGAGGAGTCCCCGCGGCGCGCTTTTTCAAAGGCGGCCCAGTCGATTTCGCGATTGTATTTGAAGCCCTGGAAGAGCGGCGCGATGTCGTCGATTTCGTCGTGGGTGAAAAGCGGATATTCGCGGATGCCCATTTCATCGCGCTGACGGGTCATGACGTTGACGGAATTGTGCAGGACGCGTTCGACAAGGAAATAGCTCAACTCGGTCATCAGCACGTGTGCTTGCGGGAAATATCTCAGCGCCACCGGCAGCGAGCCGACGTGGTCGTGGTGACAATGGGAGATGGCGATGGCGTCCACCTCCTGGTCGCGCACGGTCCCGTAGACGGGCAGGCTGTCGCGACCTTCGCGTTTGGGATGCACGCCGGCATCCATGAGCAAGCCGTGACCATCGATTTGAACGAGCCATCCACTGGCACCGATGTCGGTGTCAGGATTGAGATTGGTAATCCGCATGAATTAATGTAGCAGCCGAGTAATGACGGACAATTGGCGGTAAACCCGCGTTACTTCTTTTTGGCAGGTGGTGCCGTTTTGGCCGGCGCACCGCCTTCTTCTTTGAAACCGGCGGGAATATCAAAGAGCCGGGGATCTGGTTTGCCCAGTTTGACATTCATAAAATGCATGATGGTGGAATTGCCGTTTTCCTTCATCTCAATTTGAATGGGGAAATCCTTGAGATCGGTGGCGTTCCAAGTCGTGGCGGTGAGAAGCACGGCGCCTCTGGGGCTTTTGACGGTGGAAAGATTTCTCACACAGGGATGGCCATCGAACGTTTCCTTGCCGAGCGGTTTTTTCTCCAGTTTCTGGTTCGCGATTTCGGCATCCACCGGGCTCATTGGAATGATCGAATAGGTGCGCGCGTTCGGATAAATGATGTAGGTCACTTTTTTATCGGGACGGATGGCGCTCGTGACGCGGTCCTTTCCTGCCTGGACAAACATCCCAATCATCGCGGCGGGAATGCTGCTGCTTTTGATCAGCTTGACGTCGACATCCAAACGCAATTTGGTATCGGAGGAGGCAAACGCGCCGGGCATTTGCAGCCAGACGACGTGATTGGAATTCATCACTTTGATTTCGGCCTGGGCGGTGAAGGAGTCATCGCCGAAGAGTTTGATCATGGCGGAACTGACGCCATTATCAAATACCTGAGCCACCGCGGTGAGCGATTTCAGAAATACAGCGAGCACAGCCAGACGAACCCCGGTGCGGAAAATCGAATTTTTCATTGTCAGACGTGCAGCACGATACGGCTTGGGGCGGATTTCGCCAGAAAAATTCCTGGTGACGCGGGCATCCTTGCGGGTGAGAAGACTTTGCAAGGGAGTGAGCGCACGGGCGAGGACACCCGCGCCACCAGCCCTTTTGCGTTTGGCAGTTGAATGGGCGTCGCCTACCTTCTGTCTCTATCTCGCGAGGCAAGAATATGGAGACAGGCAGGATGCCTGTCCTACGTTAAGGGTTATCGAGTGAAAAACTCGTAAAACTCTATTGACTTCGAGCGGTACTTTGCTAGTTTCACGCCTCCTTTTGATTGGATTTAGATGAAAACGCATTTGCCGAAAGTGAATTTAGACCAGCGTAAGTGGCACATTATTGATGCCGACGGTGTCGTCCTGGGCCGCCTCGCAGCCAAGGTCGCCGACGTTTTGCGCGGTAAGAACAAAGCTGTCTTTACGCCGCACCTCGATGCCGGCGATTTTGTTGTCGTGGTGAACGCCGAAAAAGTTCGCGTTACCGGCAAGAAAGAAACCGACAAGGAATACATGACGTATTCCGGTTGGAAGGGTGGCGAAAAATACAAGACCGTGGGCCAGCTCCGCGATAAGCATCCGGAAATGTTGATTCATCGCGCTGTCCGGGGAATGATTCCCAAGAACCGCCTTGGCCGCGTGCTCCTCACCAAGCTGAAAGTTTACAAAGGCGACAAGCACCCGCACGCCGCGCAGCAACCCGCCGCGCTCAAGATCGCGAAAGCGGCGAACTAATTTATTTCTATGGCTAAGACTAATGAATTTCTCGGCACCGGACGCCGTAAAACGTCCGTCGCACGCGTTCGCCTTTCGAGCGGTTCCGGCAAAGTGACCGTGAATGGCCGCGCGTTTGAAACCTATTTCCCGACCGACTCGCTCCGCATGGTCGTGCAGCAACCGCTCGTTCTCACGAACAACGCGGATAAGTTCGACGTGCGCGTGAATGTGTCCGGCGGCGGCCCTGCGGGCCAGGCCGGCGCGGTGCGCCATGGCATTTCCCGCGCGCTGTTGCTCGCGGATGCCGCTCTCCGTCCTTCGCTGAAGGCTGAGGGTCTGCTGACCCGCGATCCGCGTATGAAAGAGCGCAAAAAATACGGCCAACCGGGCGCTCGCAAACGTTTCCAATTCAGCAAACGTTAATCGAACTGGAATTTTGCAAAACCCGCTGGCCGCAAGGTCAGCGGGTTTTTTGTTTTATGAACAACTACGAAGTTCGCCACGAAGATGTTTTGATTTCGGACGACCGGGCATTGCTCGATCGGGCGCTCATTCATCGCTTTTTGAGCGAGCGCACTTATTGGTCGCCGGGCGTTCCGCGTGAAATCGTGGAGCGCGCCATTGAACATTCGTTGTGCTTTGGTGTTTATCGCGGCAATGCACAGATTGGTTTTGCGCGTGTGGTCACGGATTACGCTACGTTCGCCTGGCTGGCGGATGTGTTCATCCTGGAAGAGGAACGCGGCCAGGGTCTCAGCAAGAAACTCGTGGCAGCGATTCAGGCATATCCCCGGTTGCAAGGCTTGCGGCGTTTCATGCTCGGCACCCGCGATGCGCACGGGCTGTACGCGCAATTTGGATTTGAGCCGGTGAAATATCCGGAGCGGTTTATGGAAATCGCTCTGCCGAATCCGTACAAAACAATTGATGGAAAAGCGGAGGCAAAAGTTTAAAACTGAGCGAACGTTGGTCGCGGTCACTGAAAATTTATGAAGAAAAAAGTCGGCATTGTCGGTGCGTCCGGTTATTCCGGCGAGGAACTTGTGAAGCTGCTCCTGCATCATCCAGATGTGGAATTAACTGCTGTCACATCCCGCCAGAGCGCCGGGCAAACGCTCGCGCAGGTGTTTCCGAAATTTGCTCATTTACCGGGCGCAAAAACATTGCGCTTCAGCGAGCCGAAGGCGGAGGTGCTGTCCAAGCAGGCCGATGTGGTGTTTCTCGCCCTGCCCCACGGCGTGGCGGCGGAATATGCCATCCCGTTGGTTCATGCGGGGTGCATCGTGATTGATTTGAGCGCGGATTTTCGCGTGAAGAGTGCCGACGTCTATAAGGAATTTTACGCGCACGATCATCCCGCGCCGGAGATGCTCGGAAAATCCGTCTACGGTTTGCCTGAGGTGTATCGCGAGCAAATCAAAAAGGCGACGCTCATTGCCTCGCCGGGTTGTTATCCGACGAGCATCTTGTTGCCGACGATTCCGTTGCTGAAAGCCGGGCTGATCAAGCCGAACGGGATCATCGCGGATTCGTTGAGCGGAGTGAGCGGCGCGGGGCGCAAGGCCGAACTGGATTACCTGTTCGTCGAGTGCAACGAAAGCGTGCGGCCTTACGGCGTGCCGAAGCATCGGCATTTATCGGAGATCGAGCAGGAGCTTTCGATTGCGGCGAACACACAAGTGACGATTCAATTCACGCCGCATTTGATTCCGGTGAATCGCGGAATTTTGACGACGCTTTATCTCGCGCCGGAAAAACATTTTTCCAGCGAAACGGAGATGAAAGCGTTGGGTGAAAAAATCACCGAGTGTTACGCGAGCGCGTACGGCAATGAGCCGTTTGTGCGATTGCTCGAGGGCAAGGCATTGCCCGACACGAAAAATGTCGTGGGCACGAACGTGATAGAAATCGCGTGGCGGCTGGACCCGCGCACCGGCCGGCTCATCGTGATGAGCGCGGAGGATAATCTGGTGAAGGGCGCGAGCGGGCAGGCAGTGCAGAGCATGAATATTCTCTGCGGGTTTGCAGAAACGGCGGGCTTGGTGTGACGACGATTCCGCGCACATTCAAGCGGCTCTGCGTTTTCTGCGGCTCAAGCCACGGCGCAAATCCCGCGTATGCGGATGCGGCGCGCAATCTCGGCGGCGAACTCGCGCGGCGCGGCATTGGCCTTGTGTATGGTGGTGGCAATGTCGGTCTTATGGGTGTCATCGCGGACGGAGTGCTGGCGGCGGGCGGCGAGGTGATTGGCGTCATTCCGGAAGCGCTTATGGCGAAGGAACTCGGGCACAAGGGCATCCAGGATTTGCGCGTGGTGAAAACGATGCACGAACGCAAGGCGATGATGGCGGAGTTGTCGGACGGGTTCATTGCGCTGCCGGGTGGGATCGGCACCTTCGAGGAATTTTTTGAAATCGTGACGTGGGCGCAACTTGGGTTTCACTCCAAGCCTTGTGCGTTGCTGAACGTGAATGGGTTTTACGATCCCCTGCTCCATTTGCTGGATCACGCGATTGCGGAGCGTTTCGTGAAGCATAAACAACGCGATTTGGTGCTCGTAGAATCAGATTACAGCAAACTCTTGGATCGCATGGCGGACCATCATGTGCCGCACGAGCCAAAGTGGATCGCGAAAGAAACGATTTAATTTAAACCGTGCTGTCGCACTGTCGTCAGAAATTTTGTCGGTGAAACAATGAAAAAAACTGCTGGAAATAAAGTCGTATGGAGCGCGGCGGATTACGCCTCGAACTCCGTGGTGCAACAAACGTGGGCCCGTGAATTGATCGCGAAGCTGAAACTGCGCGGCGATGAACGCATCCTGGATGTCGGCTGTGGTGACGGAAAAATCACGGCGGAAATCGCGCGGGCGATTCCCCAGGGCCAGGCGGTCGGGGTGGATGCGTCGGCCCAGATGATTGAGTTTGCGGCCAAGACTTTTCCCGCGAGTAAAAACCGGAACCTGGAATTCTACGTGATGGACGCGCGGAAGATTCAATTCGTGCGAACGTTTGATGTCGTGTTTTCCAACGCGGCGTTGCATTGGGTGAATGATCATCAGGCGTTTTTGCGCGGCGTGAGTTCGGTGTTAAAGACGGGCGGACGGCTCATGGTTTCCTGCGGTGGCAAGGGAAACGCGCAGGACGTTGTTCGAGCGTTGCTGCCGGAGATGCGCTCGCAACGATGGCGGGAATTTTTCCGCAAAATGGAAGCGCCGTATTTCTTTTACAGCCCGGAGGATTATAAAAAGTGGTTGCCGCGCTTCGGATTTGAAACGCGCAGCATCAAACTCGCGCCGAAGGATGCGACTTACCCGGGAGCTGAGGGTTTCGCGACGTGGTTGCGGACGACGTGGCTGCCTTACGTGCAACGCGTGCCGGAGGAGGTGCGCGAGGAATTTATCGCGGCGGTAGTCACGCGGTATGTGGCCAAACATCCGGTGGATGCGAAGGGGTTGGTGCATGTGCGGATGGTGCGGTTGGAGATTGACGCGATGAAAAGCGAGGACGAATGAAACTTCAATACTTCGAAGTCGATGCGTTCGCGAGCAAACTGTTCCAAGGAAATCCCGCGGGGGTTTGTCCGCTGAACCGATGGCTTGACGATGCATGGTTGCAAAACATCGCGGCGGAAAACAATCTGGCCGAAACGGCATTCTTCATCCCGCGCGGTGACGATTACGATCTTCGCTGGTTTACACCGACATTGGAGATGGATTTGTGCGGCCACGCCACCCTGGCTTCGGCGTTTATTCTTTTTTCGGAACTTGGGCGCAAGGGTGACTCGGTGAAATTTCATTCGAAGAGCGGGCCGCTGGTGGTTTTGCAGAGAGGCGATATTCTTACGCTCGATTTTCCTTCGCGGCCGCCAAAGGCCGTGAGCGTTCCCGAGCCACTGATTCGCGGGCTGGGCAGGAAGCCGGTGCGGGTTTTGAAGGCGCGGGATTATTTTGCGCTTTATGAAACGGCGGAGGACGTGCGCTCGCTGCAGCCGGATATTGCGTTGCTCGGCACACTCGATGAAAAAGTCATTGTGACGGCGCCAGGCGTTGATTGCGATTTTGTGTCGCGCTTTTTTGCGCCGACGGCGGGCGTGCCGGAAGATCCGGTCACTGGTTCGGCGCATTGCACCTTGATCCCCTATTGGTCCGAGCGTTTGGGGAAGAAAAAGATGTTTGCGCGACAGCTTTCGAAGCGCGGCGGTGAACTTTTTTGCGAGCTCGCGGGCGACCGCGTGTTGATTGGAGGCAAAGCTGTACTTTACAGCAGGGGGCAGATTGAAATAGATGATGCGTCCGCAGAATCGCGTTAAACCATGAAGTCAAAATTCAAACTCGTCGAGGGCGCCGTTGTCGCGCCGAAGGGATTCAAAGCCGCCGGTGTGTTTTGCGATATCAAACGTCTCGGCACCGGCAAGGGTTCCAACAAAGGCAATAAGCGCGACCTTGCGCTGATTGTTTCGGACACGGCGGCGACGGTCGCAGGCATGTTCACGACCAACCAGGTTTGCGCAGCGCCGGTGAAGGTTTGCGTCGAGCGCATGAAGAGCGGCAAGGCGCAGGCGGTGGTGGTGAATTCCGGCAACGCCAATGCCTGCACGGGCAAGCAAGGCATGGCGGATGCGCGCGAGATGGTCGGCTTCGCGGAACGCGCGCTGATTTTGCCGAAGGGCTCGGCGCTGGTGGGTTCGACGGGGCGGATTGGCGTGACGATGCCAATGGATAATGTGCGCGCGGGAATTATTGAGGCAGCGGTGGAGCTTGGTTCGACGGTGGATCACGCGGCGCAGGCGGCGGAGGCGATCATGACGAGTGATACGAAACCGAAACAGGTTGCGGTGGAATTCAAGCTTGGCGGCAAGACGGTGCGCATCGGCGGCATGTGCAAGGGCGCGGGAATGATTCAGCCGGGTATGTCCGCGACGGGCAAGCGACCGGCGGCGTTTCCGGCGGGCTTGCACGCGACGATGCTGTGTTTCATCACGACGGATGCGGTGATTGGCGCGAAGACGTTGCAGGCGGCTTTGCAGGAAGCGGTGGCGCTGAGTTTTAATCGTATCACGGTGGATGGTGATATGAGCACGAATGATACGGTGCTGGTGCTGGCGAATGGATTGGCGGGAAATCGGAACATCGAACATCGAACATCGAACGCCGAACATCGAATGTTTCAAAGCGCTTTGAACTATGTTTGCCTCGAATTGGCCAAGAAGATTGTTCGTGATGGTGAAGGGGTGAATCGCGTGGTGACGGTGCGGATGAATGGCGCGAAGTCAATCCAGGACGCTGATGCAGCGGCGCGAGCGGTGGCGAATAGCGCGCTGGTGAAAACGAGCTGGCATGGTGGAGATCCGAATTGGGGGCGCATCATCGACGCGATTGGGTATTCGCCCGCGATGGTCGTGGAGGA
>DASZPR010000581.1:0-6325 GCA_035550235.1 Verrucomicrobiia bacterium
GTCCCGGGCGCCGATGCAGAGGTGTTCCACCGAAGCCAGTGTATAGGGGGTCCGATTGGTTTCAGTAGCGACGAAGTTGCCATCCACATACAATCTGCGCACGCCCGTGCTGGCGTCGTAAGTACCGGCATAGAAGTGCCAAACTCCATCATTGCCATAGGTCAGGCTTGACGCGGCCATGTCGTCGGGATTGCCGCCATCGGCTGTGCCTTGGGCGACGTCATTGGTGGTGCCACCGGCCCCACGAAGCGTCCAGCATGGATGACTGGCGGCATCAGCCCGGAGCTGCCAGCCTCCTAAGGGAGACGGAGTGGTTTCGCCGTACTTGGAGACAAACGGGTTCCAATTGCCCGGCCAACCCTTGGCCCAGCATGAAACAGTGATAGCGTTATCGATGCGGTTATCAAAAGTATTGTCATAGCTCGGGTCGAGGGTGGAAGAGTTGCTGACAGCCAGCCCGGTATCCCCGTTGAAGAACAATAATGATTGCCCCGTTTTACCCGTCGGCACGTCTCCCGAGAACGTATAGTTGCCGCTGCCGACAAAGTAAGTGCCGTGATTGGTTGCCAGCGAATAGCCGGAAACGTCCAGGAAATTGGTGCCGCCCGTCGAACCGTCGAGCCATTCGCCAACGAGATTCGTTGTCTGGAGCGTGAGGGTAGCATTGCTGCTGAGGGTTGTGCCGATTGTATTGTTAAGCACCAATTGATACGAACCCGCGTCGTTTGCCGACGTGCTGAGAATGGTCAAGATGTTGGAATTTGCACCAGTGAAATTGGCGCTGTCAGAAAGGAGGCTGATGTTGGTGCCGTTCAACTGCCATTGATACGAAATCGGCGAGGTGCCGTTGATGCCGGTGGCCCTTACCTGAGTCTTTTTTCCCGCTATGACGTATTGTGATTGCGGCTGCTGGGATACCGACGGGGGAAATCCCTGCACACCGAGGCCCGCGGCGAACATTGCCAGAATCTGGTCCGAGGTGAGCGCTGAATTATAAACGGCCGCACCGGAAATTTGACCACTGAACACGCGGGTGGCATCGGGCGCACCGCCGCCAGCCGTCACATCGGAACCAAGCCAGATATTTCCCCCGCCGAATGATTCAGGGGTGTGCGCAATGGAATTGACGGCCGACAGTAAATTGGTCTGACCGGTATTCGGGTCAATGTCGCATAGATAGATCGTCGCGGAATTTGTTTGGATTACCAGGGCGACGAAGTTCCAATTTCCTTGCAAGGGATAAAGGCCCGAATTGAAACCCCACGTCGCTTGCGCGTTGGTATTCCAGGTGTAACCCAGCGCGGCCATGCCGGTGGTGCCGTTAATAGTGGTACCAAAACCGAAGCCGGCCGTGTCTGTGCCGTTGCGGTTCATGAGCAATCCCGTGGAAGCAGGCTCTCCAGTTGAAGGATTAATCCACATCGTGATCGTTACGGTGTTGGTGTTGAGATTCAAAAACGGAATCGACACCGGTGAATTGACATCGGACGCTCCCGTTTGGAGCGCAGCTTGCCCATTGGTGAATCCCTGGTAAATCGGCGGCTGGGGCGATAAAATACCGTTGAATCCATTTTGGGAAGTCGTTCCATAAATTCCATTGTGTCCGTTACCAGAGGCATCAGCAGCCTGAAGAGTTCCAGGGGATGGATCGCCGGTTTCCGTCAACTGCCAAAAGGCAACTGGATTATTTGCCAAAACGGTTGTGGCGTAATTGGGGGCTGCGCAATGGCCCGACTGTGGCAGCGCCGCGGCCCCCAGTATCAGGCAGGCAGCGAGCCTGCCCATACGACGGGCAATTTTTTTAAACAATCGGTTTTTTTCACTTGCTCCATGGATAAGCATATGTGGGTGATTTGTGTTGTTGAGGGGCGTTGGGGGCTATTGATTGAAAACGAACCTAACAGAAAAATCGCGGGCTGAATGTACGATGAACGTCGTACATTCTGGTTAATTGAAACTTATATGATAACCCCAATGAATCGCTAACTCACGTGACTCGCGTATGCTAATTTCAATGGAAGAGGTGTCCAACACCGCCAGTCGCTTGAACAGAATTTCCCCAAGCGCGGCAAAGAGCGGCGAATTCCATTTAGTCCTTGTCTAGAGCACATCAAATACCTTTCCCAATACAATTCAATTCGGATTTAAAACTATGAGAAAAACATTCCTCCTCGCCGCGACGTTGCTTTCGTTGGGCGCCGATGTAATCGCGGCCGAGATCAAGGTTGCTTCGCCGGATGGCAAAGTGGCCATCACGGTGGCGGACACTCGCGGGTTGAATTACTCCGTTTCGCTGGATGGCCGTCCGATGGTGAATCCATCACGCTATGGCATCATAGCCAATGAAGTGGATCTGGGCGCGGACGTCAAATTCGGCAAAACGGCTTCGCGCAAAATTCACGAATCCTACTCCATGTTTGGCGGCCATTCCCGCGCGGAAAATAATTGCCGCGAGACCACTATCACCGTTCGCAGCGCCGCGGGTGAGGTTTACGAACTCGACGTGCGTGCCTACAACGACGGCGTCGCCTTGCGCGCGCGATTGGCCGCCAAAGCCGGACGCAAAATTAATGGCGAAGCCACGGAATGGAAAATGGCGGGCAATCTCCTGGCCTGGTTTCAGCCGGACCTGGTGAACTACGAAGGCATTTTTCAGGACCGGCCATTGGAAAATTTATCCGTCGGCCAAAAAATTCCGCTGCCCATCACCTTCACGTTTCCGGGCGGCGGATACGCCTTGATCACCGAAGCCAATCTTTTGAATTATCCGGACCTTGGCGTACAGATTGCCGAAGACCACTCGTTACATGGATTTTTTCATGCGCGTCCGGACCGGGACGGCTTCACAGCGGAGGAGGCGGTGGTTCAGCCCTGGCGGGTCACGCTGCTGGCCCGGGACCTCAACGCACTGGCGAACAGCGACCTCGTGCGCAATCTCTGTCCTCCCGCGCCCGCGGAATTGGCCGGGGCCAAATGGATTCAGCCCGGTCGCTCGTCCTGGCAATGGTGGTCGTCCGGCGATCCGAAATTTGAGGAGCAACATCAGTGGGTGGATTGGACGAAAGACCTCGGCTTCGAATATTATCTCGTCGATGAAGGCTGGAAGAACTGGAAAAACGAAGGTCGCGATAACTGGGGCTGCCTCAGCGAAGTGTGCGACTACGCCAAAACTCAGGGCGTGAAAATCTGGGTCTGGGTCCACTGCAATGAGGTCGCGAATGCCGTCGCGCGCACCAATTTTCTGGACCGGCTTGTCGCCCTGGGCATCGTCGGAGTGAAAATCGATTTTCAACCGGAAGCCAGCGAGCGCTGGGTCAATTGGTACGACGAAACCCTCCGCGACGCCGCAGCCAGAAAATTGATGGTCGATTTTCATGGTGCCAACAAACCGATTGGCCGGGAACGCACGTGGCCCAATGAAATGACCCGCGAATCCATTCGCGGACACGAGTACCATATTTTGCGTTACCGCCGAACGCTACCGCCTGAGCACGATTGCATTTTGCCCTTCACGCGATTTGTCATCGGGCCGGGGGATTACACGCCCACGGTTTTCAATCCAAAGGAACTCCGCGGTTTTACCTGGGCACGCGAACTCGCTCAGGCCGTCGTGTTTACCTCGCCATTTCTATGCTACGCCGATCATCCGACTAATTATCTTAACAATTCGGGCCTGGATGTGCTCAAAGCCATTCCCTCCACCTGGGATGAAACGATCGTGCTCCCCGGCAGCGAAATCGGCAAAGCGGTCGCCTTCGCTCGACGTAAAGGCGAGACCTGGTTTATTGGTGTGATGAACGGTCCGGACGCAACGACCCTGGACCTGCCGCTGAAATTTCTAGGCCGCGGTCAATACCAGATGATTCAACTTGGCGACGCTACGGACCGTGACGATGCGTGGCAGCGGGTTGAGAAACCCGTCAAACGCGCTGACACCGTGCATCTCGCTCTGCGTCGCGGAGGTGGCTGCGTCATCGAACTGAAGCGCTGACTGTCAGCGACCACGGTTCATTTCGTCTCGGACGAAACGGCCCTCAATTGGTTCGTGACGGCCAGATTGGCAGCGACCGCCTTGTCCAGATTCGCGGAAAATCGGCGCACGGTTTTTTTGACCGTTCCCACCGATGTGTAAGTGGCCGTGCCCGTCGGATATCCCGCCACGATTACGTAATCATAGAGGTGCGGTTTGCCGCGCGGAAGGTCAGTGAGAAAAATGTTCCCCACACAAATCGCGCCGGGATTTTTGCCTTCGATGAGATTTTGCGCCGGACTGGCCACCACCGTTGCCGGTATCAGCCAGGATTTTGTCAACGGCGCACGAAGCAGGTTGGTGTATCCGGCTTCGACCAGCACGCCATCCGGCAGAATTCGCAGGATTTTTCCGCAGATGGAACGCCGCCCTTCAAGGCACTGCGCCCGGATTTGCTCTTTGAGTTCGATTCGCGAGATTTCCTTTTGCCTTTCCGCAAGGTCTGCCGCGGTAGGGGCATTGGTCTGCGCCGCGGCTGAAATGGCGAACAGGAGAATCAGTGCCCACCAGACCGTCGGGGTGACGGTCGTGATGCCAATCGCGGATAGTTCAATCAGCACCGACTTTTTGTGGATATTCTTCATTGCTGTAGCACGCGATAGAATCGTTTGCCGAAGTTGCTCGCGCTGGGATCGATGAATTCCAGTAAATTGGTGGTCGCCGGGTTGGTGGCCAGCGGTGTCCAATCCATTAAATTCGTGCTTGTCTGCAAAACATAGTTGCTTCCGGTTGCGCCGAGAAATTGGAGATGAAAGACTCCATTTGAAAAACCCTGGGACGCAAATCTCACCGGTTGAATAAAGAAGGTGGCATTGGCTGTCATGCTGTTCACGTAACCCGTCCTGAACGCGCTGGCGGAAACCACCGCGTTGCTCGTCAGGTTAAATGCGTTGGAATATAAGTAAGAATTGGTCGTGGGTGTTGCGCCGTCAAACGTGTAGTAAATCGTCGCATTGGTGTCCGGTGCGGTCAGGACGATGCCTGCGTTGTTGAAGAACAAACCGCCAGTCGGTGCTATGGTTGGAGGCGCTTCCGCGGGCGTGCCGGGCAAGCTGTTAATCCAAGCTTCAAGGATATCCACTGCGTTGGAGTCAACCAACTGGCGGGCCAGCGGCGGCATTCTGATCACCGCATTCGTGGTATCCATTCGTTGATGGATTACCGAACGCCAAATGTCGCGAGGCACAATCATGGCGAGGCCATTGCCATTCAGCCCGCCATTGATCAAATTTTGGCTGGCCAACGGGGTATCGTAACGGGCGTCGAAGGTGATGCCGGAGCCGCCCGGCTGATGGCATTGGGCGCAGTTGGCATCGAGATACGAACGAACGCGTTCCTGCAAATTCGTGTTCGCGTTTCCGAGCGCCGAAAGCTTCTCGAAGTTCGTAATCCCCGTTTCGTCGAACGCCGGATTGAAAAGCCCGAGGCGATTGAACGTGCGGATCTGATTGTCCGTCACCCCGGTCGTGGCATAAGTGTCATTGCCGTTTAACTGCCGGGTGTTCAAGCCGAGAACGTAGTTCGCCACCGGCGTGTGGCAGGAGAGGCAATCCGAGGGACTTGGATAATACCATTTCTGTGTGCTCACGCCGCTGGCGTTCGTGATGGCGATGTCCTCGTAAAGACTGCTCGACAGCAAATCGGCATCACTGTTGTCCGGACGCCATTTGTAAGTCACACCATATACTGCGCCATTGATATCGCGGACCAATAATCGCGTCTCGAGCCGGCGGAGGATGTTCGAGTTCGAGGTATCGGTATTTAATTGGAACGTCTTCACAAACACTGTGCCTGCCGGGAAAGTCCAATAGCCGGTCGGAGCAAAGGCGATTTGTTCATTGGGCGTGGTGCCGCCGCCGTTGTTGGGCAAGCCCAGGTAACGCGTCTTTACTGCGGTATCGGACCACAGCGGCACGTTGGGCACATAAGGAATCAAACCCGGCACGGGAACCATCCCGGCGGTATCGCCGAATACTCCCGTTTGCGAAAGCAACGGCGGCAAGGCTCCAATCGAGGTGGTGGGCATATTGAAAAACGCCGGCGTGGTTCCGCGGCTAGTCAAACCGTACGGCTGCCCGCTGCCGACGTTGACGGTGATCTGGACCGGCGCGGACGTGCTAACCAATGCGCTGCTGCTTATCGCCACGGCGGTGAGCGAATAACTGCCCGCACTCAGCCCGGTGGCCGTCACGGCATACGGAAGATTGGTGGCACTCCCGACGAACACATTGTTGGCATAAAAATTGACCTGTGAAATCGCGTCGTACAGAGCGTCCGCATCGGCAGTAATTGTCA
>DASZPR010000582.1:0-5761 GCA_035550235.1 Verrucomicrobiia bacterium
TCCCAGCAGTGCCGCCTCGGTCTTGAGCGCGCGAACGGGCATGGCGGCCACGCCTCCAAACGCCAGCCCCATATGGCGCACGATGTTTTGCGCGTCCACATCCACCGTGAAGCATCCGGCCACCGTGCTGATATCCATTTCGCGGCGCTTGGAAACCTTGAACCACTCGCATCGGCGCGTGAGACCAGCCTTCGGCCCGCCGCGCGGAATAATAATCGTTTTTAAAATCTCATCTGGCTGAAGCGCCGTCTTGCGATAGGAAACAAAAAAATCGCCAATGGGCAGCGTCCGTTCCCGTAGGACAGGCTTCCAGCCTGTCTCCATATTCTCCGGTCGGAGTTTAGAGGGAGACAGACTGGAAGCCTGTCCTACGATGACAATCTTCGCATCGAGCGCCAGCAACACCGGCGCGCTATCTCCAATGGGCGAGGCCGTGACAATATTGCCGCCCATCGTCGCGCGATTGCGAATCTGCCGCGAGCCGAAGACGCGCAACATATCGTTGAGCGCGGGAAATTCTTTGCCTAGCCGATCTTTGATTTCCGTCAACGTGACCGCCGCGCCGATGCGCCATTCGTTGTCAGTGGCTTCCAGCGCCTTCAATTCGCTGACCGCTTCCGTCGAAATTAGCACGGGAAATTTTTTGAAACGCTTGGTGATTTCCAACCCCAGTTCCGTCGCGCCAGCGATGAGGCGGGCCTCGGGATTTTCGCTTTTCAAACGCAGCAACTCCGCCAGCGACGTGGGGCGAAAAAATGTTTCCCCGGCGACTTGATAATGGGCGCACGCGAGCGGAAGCGCGGGATTCTCCAGACGTTTTTGGAAAATATCTTCGCCATTCGTTTTACTTTGAGACGCGTCATCTCGTCTCCTGCCTGAAAAAGCCTCAACCGCCGCGTCATGAATGGGCCGATAGCCCGTGCAGCGGCAAAGATTCCCGGAGAGCTGCTCATCGAGATCGTCCTCGGTGCGGAGATCCTCGCGATAATAACCTTCGAACAGCGAGCAAATAAATCCCGGCGTGCAATAACCGCATTGCGAGCCGAAGCCCTCCGTCATCGCGCGCTGCACCGGATGCGCCCCCTGGCAGCCCACGCCTTCGACGCTCACCACTTCTCGACCAGCGAGCAGGCAGATCGGCATCAGGCAACTGTTCACCGCGCGATAGGTCGGCTTGCCATTCGCGTCGGATTCCACGATCGCCACCGAGCACGCGCCGCAATCGCCTTCCGCGCAGCCTTCCTTGGTCCCGGTCAAACCGCGAGCGCGCAGGAATTCAAGCAGGGTCGTGTTGGGAGAAACGCCCTCCAGAGGAACAGGGCGGCCGTTCAATACAAATTCTAGCGCCGCGGCCATACAATTTTATTCATCTAATACCAAATACCGGGGCGTGTGCTGCTCAATCTATCAACTCATACGCGGGCAGAGTCAAGAACTCCGCGAATTGCGCGCTCTTGGACATCTCGCTGAACAACGCCGCCGCGCGCGAATAATTTCCCGAATTAAAACGCGCGGTGCCCACTTCCTTTTCAATGCGCGCCATTTCCTGCGGCAACAATTCGTCGTAAAGCTGCGCAGTGATCTTGCGCCCGTCCGCCAGCGCGGCATTGTGTTTTAACCATTGCCAGATTTGCGCGCGGGAAATTTCCGCCGTGGCCGCATCCTCCATCAAATTGTAGAGCGGCACGCAGCCATTGCCCGCCAGCCACGCCTCAAGATACTGAATGCCCACGCGGATATTCCCGCGCAAGCCATCCTCCGTGATGGTGCCTTGCGGCGGTTGCAGCAATTCAGCGGCGGTCACGTGCACGTCCTCACGCTGGCGCGAAATCTGGTTCGCCTGCGGCATGTGTTTATCAAAAGCCTTCAACGCGATGGGCACCAAACCCGGATGCGCCACCCACGTGCCGTCGTGCCCATCCGTAGCCTCGCGTTCCTTGTCCGCCAGCACCTTCGCGAGCGCGGCTTCGTTCGCGGCGGGATCATTCTTGATCGGGATTTGCGCGGCCATGCCGCCCATCGCATGCGCGCCGCGGCGATGGCACACCTTGATGACCTGCAAACAATACGCGCGCATCATCGGAACGGTCATCGTGACTTGCGCGCGATCCGGGAACGTGAAACCGGTGCGATTGCGGAATTTTTTGATCGTGTTGAAAATATAATCCCATCGCCCGCAATTCAGCCCCGCCGAATGCTCGCGCAATTCATACAAAATCTCCTCGGCCTCGAACGTCGCGAGAATCGTCTCGATCAGCACCGTCGCGCGAATGGAGCCGCGCGGAATCTTCAGCGTGTCCTGCGCGAAATTGAAAACATCATTCCACAAGCGCGCCTCGAGATGACTCTCCATCTTCGGCAGATAAAAATACGGACCACTGCCGCGCTTCAGCAGTTCGGCAGCGTTGTGGAAAAAATAGAGGCCGAAATCGAACAGGCTGCCGGAAATCGGCTGGCCGTCGATGAGCACATGCTTCTCGTACAAATGCCACCCCCGCGGGCGCACCATGAGCGTGGCGGTTTTTTCGTTGAGCCGGTATTGCTTCCCGTCCGGGTTGGTGAACGAAATCGAGCGGCGCACCGCGTCCCGCAAATTCGCCTGGCCTTCGATGAGATTTTTCCACGTGGGCGAAGTCGCGTCTTCAAAATCGGCCATGAACACCTTCGCGCCGGAATTGAGCGCATTGATCACCATCTTGCGGTCGACCGGTCCGGT
Source organism: Verrucomicrobiia bacterium (assembly GCA_035550235.1). GTDB lineage: Bacteria > Verrucomicrobiota > Verrucomicrobiia > Limisphaerales > DASXHY01 > DASXHY01. The sequence goes on from DASZPR010000582.1 coordinate 2,717, forward strand.
GATTTCTGTGCGACGATCCTGCAAATCGGCGGGAATCGACGCCACACGCCACGACTTGTCCTCGCGGATTGATTTGGTCACCGCGAGAAAATCCGGCATCGCGCCGCCGTCGATTTCCTTCTGTCGCTCGACGCGTTTGGCGAGAAGTTTTTCGCGGGTCGGCTGGAATTCGCGCGCAAGTTTTTCGATAAAGGCCAGGGCTTCCGGCGTGAGAATTTCGGCCGACTGACCAATGATAGGTGCTTTCAGTTCCATTTTCAAAAAAGTTTAATTCGCGAGTAAATCAATTGGCGTGGAAGAACGTAAAGGCATTTTCATCGGAAGTTATTCACTATTTGACCGCAGATGGACGCGGACAGGGGAAGGGAACCTTTACACGAATTTCACGAAATGGCACGAATTTGGAACAGCTTTTTACCTCCTTAAAATTCGTGAAATTCGCGGAAAAATCTTCCGTTCTTTGATCTGCGTTCTTCTGCGCAGCGGTTAAATCTTTCTCTGAATCCACGCCATCGCCTTCTCCGCCAATTTATCAAACGCCGTCACGCACATCTCCAAATGCTCCTCCTTCGTGTCTTCGATTTTGTTGTGGCTGATGCCGTGCAGGCTTTGGACGAACATCATCACCGTCGGCACGCCGGCGAACGCAACTTCCGCCGCATCGTGCAACGGCCCGCTCGGAAGCCGATGCGATTTGCCGCAAGTCTCGCGAATCGCTTCATCGCAGAGCGCAATGAGTTCCTCGTTGAACGGGCGGGGGGCAATTTGCCAAAGGCGTTCCCACGAAACGGACACGTGCCCTTCCTGCGCGAATTTTTCGCTCGCGGCCCTGGCCTCCTGCAGCATCTTCGCGAGCGCCGCGGCATCGAGATGCCGCTGATCGAGAGTGATGCGGCATTCCTCCACCACACTGGTCACAATGCCCGGTTTCGTCGTGCAGGAGCCAATCGTGCAAACGCCGTTCCCGCTCCGCGCGGCAATACCGTAAACCTCGGGACTCATCCGTGCCGCCGCGAGAAATGCGTCCTTGCGCCGGTTCATCGGCGTGCTGCCTGAGTGCGCCGCCTGCCCGTAAAAAGTAATCGCGTGCCGCTCCACGCCGAACGTGCCCAGCACCGCTCCCAGCGGAAGATCAAGGTCCAGCAACACCGGCCCCTGTTCAATGTGCAGCTCCAGATAAGCCGCGGCATTTTTGAGTTCTACGCCGCTGTCTTTCACGCGCTCAAAATCAATCCCCACGTTTTTTAGCGCATCGGGCAGCTTGATTCCGCTCTTGTCCACGAGCCCGCGCGCTTCGTTCATATCGAGATTGCCGGAGCACGCCGCGGAGCCGAAAAGGCTCTTGCCGAAACGCGCCCCTTCCTCATCCGCCCAATCCACCACGCGGACCGTGATGGGTGGCTTGCCGTTATACTGGGCGTTGATGCGTCGCAGAATTTCAATGCCCGCCAGCACGTTGAGGCAGCCATCGAGCCAACCGCCGTTCGGCACGGAATCCATGTGCCCGCCGATGAGCAACGCCTTTTCGGATTCGCCGCGCAGCGTGAACCACGTATTGCCCGCGGCGTCTTCATGAATTTCGAGGGGCAAACCCACTACCTTTTGCCGCAGCCAACCGCGCGCTTTCAGCCAGGTCTCAGTGAAGGCCACGCGTTGGGCGCCGTTATCATCACCGGTGAGCGCTCGCAATTCCTTGAGTTCGGCGACCGTGCGCTGCGGAGACAAAAGCTTGCTCATGGCGGCGATTATGACAACAAGGCCGCGACTTTCAACAGGAGAGAAAAGAAGTGATAAACCGCAAAGTGTTCAGCGTATTGTAAAATTTTTCTCAATGGGCGCGCTCGGTGAATAAGTGAAATCATATTTCTGTTTCCATTTTGTAACTCGGTGTTCTAGATTTCCGATTATGGCCACGCTAGCAACTACGGTTGACGGTCTGAAACTTCCCAACCCCTTTGTCATCGGCTCCGGACCGCCTGGTACCAATCTCAATGTCATTACCAAAGCCTTCCAGGAAGGGTGGGGCGCGGTCATTGCCAAAACCATCAGCCTCGACGCGTCGAAGGTGATCAATGTCACCCCACGCTATGCCAAGTTGCATTCGGCGGAGGGCGAAGTCATCGGCTGGGAGAATATTGAGCTCATCAGCGACCGCCCTTTCAAGTTGTGGATGGACGAATTCAAAAAGTGCAAAGACCAGTTCCCGGATCGCGTGCTCATCGCGTCCATCATGGAGGAATACAAAAAAGACGCGTGGATTGAAATTGTTGAGAAATGCCAGGACGCAGGCGTGGATGGATTTGAGCTGAATTTCTCCTGCCCGCACGGTTTGCCCGAACGCAAGATGGGCGCCGCCATGGGCGAAAGTCCCGAAATCCTCTGCGAAGTCGTGAGCTGGGTGATGAGCGCCGCGAAGAAACCGGTCTGGGCGAAAATGACCCCGAACATCACGCACATCGAAGACCCGAGCCGCGCGGCGTTGAAGCATGGCGCGACCGGCATCAGCGCCATCAACACCATCCGCAGCGTCATGGGCGTGAATCTCGACACCCTGCGGCCCGAGCCCTGCGTCGAAGGCTACACCACGCCCGGCGGTTATTCCTCGCGTTGCGTGAAGCCGATCGCGTTGCGCATGGTCATGGAAATCGCACAGGTCATCCGCAAGGAATTTCCCGGCCGTTCACTTTCGGCCATCGGCGGCGTGGAGACCGGCAACGACGCAGCGGAATTTATTTTGCTCGGCGCGGACACGGTCCAGGTTTGCACGGGTGTGATGAAATTCGGTTACGAGCACGTCAAGCCCATGTGCGATCAATTGCTGGCGTTCATGGAGAAACACAAGTTTGAGAAACTCTCCGACTTCAAAGGCAAGAGCCTGGACTATTTCACAACACACGCCGACCTCGTCAAACGCCAGGCCGAACGCAAGGCCGCCCAAAAAGCCGCGACCGCTGCCAAGACGGTCAAGAACGACGCCGAATGGCGCGGCGATGATTTCGTGAAACAATCCCAATCTTTGGCCAGCAGCTAGGGGCGTGTCGGACA
>DASZPR010000583.1:0-4391 GCA_035550235.1 Verrucomicrobiia bacterium
CCAAAGCTCCGCCTTCAATGGGGTGTCGCCAGAGGAAGGTCTTGGACATGGTCCAAATCCGGTGTGCAGCGCGAGGCGTATTCACGCCGCCGACCTCGCATGGGTGTGATTACCTGCCTGGGATTTGCAACGTTCTTTGGCGGCTTCTTATTTGCGCCTGATTTCGGCTGCATCGCCGGACTCATATTTTTGGCAATAGGAGCGGCTCTCGATTGGTTGCGTGAACCTCCAGTTACAGCGAGAAAGAGATTATGATGCGCCTGGAACAAATTGATCACATCGCCCTGCGATGCGCCTCGCCCGAGGCGACGAAGGAATGGTATGTGAACACGCTCGGGTTTGAGCACGTGTTTCCCGGCCAGTGGTCTGGCAGTCCGATCATGATCCGCCTGGGTTCGACATTCATCACGCTGTTTCCCCAGAAGGAGAATGCGCCGCCTTCGCCCAACGGCCAAGCCTGGCACCTCGCGCTCCGAGCCGCGACCTACGCCGACTTTCAATCAGCACAGACCGAACTTCAGGCACGCGGCATCGCGTTCCAGTTTCGCGACCACGAAATCGTGCACTCCATTTACTTCACTGACCCCGATGGATTTCTGCTGGAAATCACCACCTACGACCTCCCTAAAAATGAAAAGGATCCGAAGTCAGCCTGACCAAAATGCCCCTGCTGCACAAATCAGCTTCTGAATTATGTGCCTGGTCGCTTACATCGCTTCACGTTTACCGCTCCCACTGATTCCGTGGCAGCAGGACGCGCGGGCGTTCAACGTCACAGAATTGACCGAGCAAGAGCAGCCGGTGCTCCGCCATCTTATGCTACCACACGTTCGGCAGGCAGGCAGCCATACTGGTTGTGGCTGTGGCTTCAACGAGGGGCGCGAATATCCGGAGGTTTACGCTGATCCAGCAGCGAAACGAGCCAATGCGTTGGAATCATCATCGCGGCTCGTGCGTTATGTTCGCGAGCATCGAGTTGATCAAATTTACAGCTGCTGGTCTGGTGAAGAGAGTGAGCCGAAGGAATTCGAACGGCACGTCCGGCCAGACGATTTGCTTGCGCCGGATTTCTTTTTTCGACAAAGAGAGTTACTCATTGTTGACCATAACACGGCCTGATCACGGAGAAAAATTGGAGTGTTTCCCGTCCCGGAGGGACTTCCGAGATTAGCCCGGCGTTTTAACGCCGGGATTCGTCCGCCACCATTCGAGTCCCGAATGGGACGGCTGAATTAGGAACTTTTTCAACCGTCCCTGCGGGACTCATTTTCATTGGCATCCGCTCCCCGGCAGTGAACTGCCGGGCTATTTTCAATGGTTCCTCCGGAACCAACAGACGTCTGACTTGCTCTTCAAATGAGTTGCGTCCTTAATCCTTCTACCGTCGAAATCCTCTTGCCACTCCCGGTCTTTGCTGTAGGAGTAAAAGATGAACCCGCAAATAGAAGATTTCGATTTAGTCATTTTGGGCAGCGGTGAAGCGGGAAAATATCTCGCGTGGACGCTGGCCAAAAAGGGAATGCGCGCCGTTCTCATTGAGCGGAAATATATTGGCGGTTCCTGCCCGAACATCGCGTGCCTCCCGAGCAAAAACGTCGTCCACAGCGCGAAGGTGGCAGATTATTTCCGTCGCAGCGAAGAGTTCGGCATCACGAAGGAAAATTGGAAAATCGACATGACCGGCGTGCGCGCCCGCAAACGCAAAATGGTCGATGGCCTCGTCGATATGCACCTCGCCAACTTCAAGAGCAGCAGGGCGCAACTCGTCATCGGCACCGGCAAATTCATCGCCGCGAAAACAATTGAAGTCACACTTCCCGAAGGCGGCACGCGCGTTTTTCGCGGCCAGAACGTCGTCATCAGCACCGGCAGCCGCGCTACAATCGATTCCATTCCCGGCCTTGCGGAAGCCAATCCCCTCACCCACATCGAAGCGCTGGAATTGGATCGACTTCCGCAGCGCCTGTTGATTATTGGCGGCGGTTACGTGGGCCTTGAATTCGCCCAGGCGATGCGCCGATTTGGCAGCGCGGTCACTATTATTGATCGCAATGCCCGCCTCGCACATCGCGAAGACGCAGACGTGACCGACTTGCTTCACGAAATCTGCACGAAGGAAGGAATTCAAATCGTCACCAGCGCGCACATCACCCACGTCGAAGGAAAATCCGGCAACAGTGTAAAACTTTTCGCAATCCGCGACGGCAAGGAAATCGTTCTCGATGGTTCCCATCTGCTCGTCGCGAGCGGACGCACGCCGAATACGAACGGCATTGGTTTGGAAACAGCGGGCGTGGAAATCACTCCAAAAAGTTTCGTCAAAGTCAATGAACGCCTCGAAACCACCGCCCCCGGCGTGTGGGCCGTGGGCGATTGCGCGGGCAGCCCGCACTTCACACATATCGCCTTCGATGACTTCCGCATTGTGCGCGACAACCTGACCGGCGGCAACCGCGTAACCACCGGACGGCAAGTGCCCTTCTGCATGTTCACGGACCCGGAATTCGCCCGAATTGGCCTGAGCGAAACCGAAGCCAAAGAACGCGGCATTCCCTATCGCCTCGCCAAAATTCCCATCGCCATGACACTCCGCACCCGCACGCTCTCTGAAACCACCGGGTTCATGAAAGCGCTGGTCGATACCAACAGCGACCGCATTCTGGGCGTCACGGTTTTCGGCGTGGCCGCCGGCGAAGTCATCGCAGTCGTCCAGGTCGCCATGCTCGCCAACCTGCCTTACACCGCCTTGCGCGATGCGATTTTCACGCATCCGACCATGCCGGAGGGATTGATTCCCCTGTTTTCAAGCGTGCCACCCAAATAGGCCGCCACTTATAGCGTTTCCACAAATATTGTAGCGGTAGCAGCGAGAAATACGTGTTGCCTGCCCACAGCTGGTAGGGCGCGTCACTCCGTGCGCGCCGTAGCAGGAAAGCTCCGTGACTATTGAATTTCTTACGTCTCAGCGGCGCGCGCGGAGCGACGCGCCCTACCTTTAATCCTCCGCCGGACCCCAGCCACGAAATTTATTGAACCGCGCCAATCACTCATTTAATCCCGTTTAACCCCCGAATTGTCTTAGTCCGCCAATTACGCTAGATTGGGTCACGTTATGCCATTACGAGTGAATTTGCGTCATTTGGAAAGAAAGGACCAACTCCGGCTGGAGGGCGAGTTGCCCGTCGCCGAACTGGAACTCGATTTGAAGGACGACATGTGCCAGGCGGCGAAGCCGTTGCAGTATGAAATCGAGGTTCAAGAGCTGGATAAGGAGCTTTTGGTGCAGGGAAAGCTGACTTTACCCCTCCAATGCGAATGCGTCCGTTGCCTGAAAACCTTCGAATATGTGCTGGAATTGCCCAATTGGACGGTGCTTTTGCCCCTGACAGGCGAGGAAAAGACGCCTGTGGACAATGATTGCGTGGACTTGACGCCCTACCTGCGCGAAGATATTCTCCTTGAGTTTCCGCAACATCCGTTGTGCGAGACGGAATGTCGCGGCTTGCCGGTAAAAGAGGGCAAGGCGAAGAAAGCCACCAAAACCGGTGATTCCATTCAGGAACCATCTGCGTGGGCTGAATTGGATAAACTGAAGTTGAAATAGAATTGAATTGATTTATGGGCGTTCCCAAAAGAAAACCATCGAAGAGCCGGCAGCGCATGCGTCGCGCTTACAACAGCGTGATGTCCCTGCCCCAGTTGAGCACTTGTCCGCAATGCGCGGCTCCTTATGTTCCTCACCGGGTTTGCCCGGCGTGCGGTTTCTATAAAGGCCGCCAGGTGATTACGGTCACCGCCGGAGCCTAATCGTTTTTGTCAAGGACGCGCGGATTCACTCCCCGCGTTCTTTTCATTTATGCGAATTGCAGTGGATGTCATGGGTGGCGACCACGGTTGTTTGGTCGTCATCGAAGGCGTCAAACAAGCACTCGAAGCCGACAAGTCCATCGCCGCGCTTTATCTCGTCGGCAATGAGGCTGAAATCAACGCCGCCCGCGACCGAGCTCAACTCCGCGACAACCGCATTCACATCCTCCATGCCAGCGAAGTGCTGACCATGGACGACAACCCCCTGGAAGGCATCCGCAAGAAAAAGGATTCCTCCATGGTCCGCGCCATTGAACTCGTGCGCGAGGGCAAGGCGGATGCGGTCATTTCCCGCGGCAATACTGGCGCGCTGGTCGCCGGCTCCATGAAGCTGCGCCGTCTCGACGGCGTGAAACGCCCGGCCATCGCCGCGCGCATGCCGTCGCGTACGCAGGATTTTGTCCTGCTCGACGCCGGCGCCAATGACGTTTGCGAGCCGCTGCATCTCGCGCAGTTCGCCGTGATGGGCGACATCTATGCGAAGGCGTTGCTCGGCAAAAGCAAACCGCGCGTCGGCATCCTCA
>DASZPR010000584.1:0-2825 GCA_035550235.1 Verrucomicrobiia bacterium
AAAAACTGGAACTACAACCAAGGCATTTTGCAAATACTCTTATTGGTAAAAACTAAAAAGCCGTTCCGCATCGCACGGAACGGCGTTTTTAAGCCTGCGGCTTCTGGGCCGGTCAGGCTTCAAAGGATTTGCCGCAACCACAACTTTGCTTGGCGTTTGGATTCGAAATCTTAAATCCGCCACCCGTGAGGGCATTGCTGAAATCAACCACGGTGCCGCGCAGGTATTTGGCGCTGAACGGATCCACCAAAACCGAAACGCCGTGCATTTCAACGGAAAAATCATCGGGGCGTTTCTCGTCGAAGACCATGGAGTATTGCATCCCGGAACAGCCGCCCTGCTCCACGTAGACGCGCATAACCTTGCCGGCATTTTCGGGCTGCGTGAGCATGCTTTTCACTTCTTCAGCGGCGCTGGGAGTCAGCGAAATGACGGGCTCAGATGTGGCGGCTACTTCCATAGTTCTGCCAGAATTTAACAGCAGCGGATGCAAGTGTCAAACGAGCGGCCCGTGAACAGCTTCTTTTTACTTTCAACGCCAGGAATGCGCGGATAAAGTCGCGCTCAAGACCCAACCACTCAAGCCAAGGTGCAACCAATTGGTTTGGTCTCACGTTCCATCCGCACTATGAGAACATCGAACCGATTAGCCAGCCATACCTTTCACGGAATATTCACCCTGCTGCTCGCCGCCGCCTGCCTGGCGACGTTGCCGGCGCGCTCGGTGGAACCAACCGTACTGCGGGTGGATGCGCGCGACATCAGTCAGCGCATTCTGCATGCGACGCTGCATATCCCGGCGCAACCCGGGCCGCTCACGTTGGTGTATCCCAAATGGATCCCCGGCGAGCACGGACCGACGGGACCCATCACCGATTTGGCCGGGCTGAAGATGAGCGCCGCAGGCAAAAGCATTCCCTGGCGGCGCGATGCGGAGGACAATTACGCCATCAATATCGACGTGCCGCCGGACGCGACAGCCGTCGATGTAATCCTCGATTTTCTGCTGGCGTCGGATCCCAACGGCTTCAGCAGCGCTGCGTCATCGAGCGCGAACGTCGGCGCGCTCAGTTGGAATACGGTACTGTTGTATCCGAAAGGCACACCGGCGAATTCCATCACCTTCGAGCCGCACGTGCGATTGCCCGATGGATGGAAATACGCAACGGCGTTGACGCGTGCCGGTGAATCCGGTGGCGAGATTGAGTTCGCGCCGGTGACATTGGAAACTTTGATTGATTCGCCATTGATGGCGGGAAGGTTTGTGCGGACGCTCAATTTGTCGTCGGGCAGTTCGCTGGCTCAACGGCTGAATCTTATCGCCGACTCTGCCGCCGCGATGGAGATGACTACGAATGACCAATTGTGTTTCTCCAACCTGATGGTCGAGGCCAACGCACTTTTTGGCGCACATCATTACCGGCATTACGATTTCTTGCTGACGTTGAGCGACGAAGTCGCGCATTTCGGCCTCGAACATCACGAATCGAGCGACGACCGCGTGCCGGAGCGCATGCTCGTGGATGAAGATATCCGCAAAAGCTACGCATATCTGCTCCCACACGAATTGGTGCATTCCTGGAACGGCAAGTATCGCCGGCCGGCGGGTCTTGCCACGCCCGATTATCAAACGCCGATGAAGACGGAATTGCTGTGGGTCTACGAGGGCCTGACGGAATATCTCGGAGAAATCCTCACAGCACGCAGCGGGTTGTGGACGCCGACAAATTACCTCGAAAACCTCGCGCTGACCGCAGCCATGCTTGATCATCGGCGCGGCCGCGATTGGCGTCCGCTGGTGGACACAACGGACGCGGCGCATTTGCTTTACAATTCGCGCGGAGAAGGCGCGTCCTGGCGGCGCGGCGTGGATTTTTACCCGGAAGGCGCGATCATCTGGCTGGAGGCGGATGTAACCATTCGTCAATTGACCAAAGGCCGGCGTTCCCTGGATGACTTCTGCCAGAAATTTTTTGGTGGCGAAAGCACGCCGCCGAAAGTCGTCCCCTACACGCTGGACGATGTCCTTGCCGCACTGAACACGGTGGCGCCCTACGATTGGCGCGGATTTTTCCAGCAGCGAATTTACGAAGTGAATCCGCATGCGCCGCTGGGCGGAATTGAAAACGGCGGCTGGCGGCTGATTTATACCGATAAGGAGTCGAACATGCAGAAGGTGAACGAAGGTCGCCGCAAATTCACCGATGCTTCCTACTCGCTTGGTTTTTCCCTGGGCGAGGAAGGGTTCATTTCGGACGTGATTCCCGGCTCACCCGCGGACCGGGCGGGAATCGCCCCCGGCGTAAAACTGTTGGCGGTGAACAACCGGCGCTGGACGCCGGAATTGCTGCGCACGGCCATCAAAGAAGCCAAAAGCGACCGGGAACCCATCGACCTATTGGTCGAGAACGGAGACGTGTTCAAAAACTGCCCGGTCGATTACCACGACGGCGAGCGTTACCCGAATTTGGAACGCGACAGCTCGAAGCCCGATATTCTAGGCGAGATTCTCAAGCCGCGCCTGAAGTAAAAACCCTCTCACTTCTCCACCGTCGGCGCCACGCCTGTGATGGAATGGTGCTCGGCGGCTTTGGCGATCTTTTTGTCGAGCGTCGGCGCCAGCATTGGCAGGAGATGCTTCAGTTGATCGTAAATTTTGCCGGCCACATCCCATTGCTGCAAGGACTCCGCAACCTGGCCCGCGGCCATGCCTGATTTCTTGATCCACAACGCCGATGGACCGTCAGGATCATCCAGGTCCTCGTTAAACGTGGTGACATATTGCCGCAGAGCATCCTTCATCAGCGCGGTTTGGTCCGCGCCGG
>DASZPR010000585.1:0-5547 GCA_035550235.1 Verrucomicrobiia bacterium
GTGCCATTTGGCTCGGCTGTCAACGTGCTCGGTGTCCTGACTGTGAACGGGACGTTGTATCGGAGAAAAACAATCACCGCCACCAATTTGACGGGACTGGCCACTTACAACGCGGCACAGGTGGCTTACTTCACGTCGGCGAATACTGCCGCGTCCGCCATCACGAAAGTTGGCTCAGCCTATACCGCGGCGGGTAAGAGAATGCCCCTCATGCCGTCGAGTAACGGTCAGGTTTTTCCTTTCGCTCTGGAAACGGATGACACGGTTATTCTGTCGCCAAATCCGGTGGCAGGGGACATTGATTTCAGCGTTGTGCAAACTTGGATTCCCATAATTCCATGAAAAAATTACTGATTATTTTTTGGTTCATCGCCCCCGCGCTCATCCTCGCGCAGCCGTATAAAATAAAAGTGGGAAGCTCGCCAAACAACGAAGACGGAGACAGTCCGCGTGCGGTCTACACGTTGCTCAATTCAAACACCGATTGGTTTTTGAACAATGGCGGCGGCGGTGTGGGGTCAAACGGTCTTACGGCAGCCTCGTTGACATCGGGGACAAATTTTTACGTGGCGACATCCTCGGGCGGGTTTGGTTTTTTGAATGGCAGTATTATCCAAACCTTCGCGCACATCAGCGGCGGCGATAGATGGTATACGTTGGATATGACGCCCCAGACGGCAGCGGCAGGTAGCACAACCTCTTCGGTTGTGGTTCATGCTCCGATTTCTGCAACGCTTTTTACCGGCGATGGCTCCGGCCTGACTCACGTTTCGGCGTCGATCCCAGACCCTCTGACAATCGGCACCGTGAACGCTACTACTTCCTCGCTCGGCAATGCTTCGGGCAACGGTGCGGGGATTACGAATGTTCCGTTGACATCGTTGACGTTTGTTCCGGTTACGACGCCGTTCACAAACGTCATCACGGCATTTCTCAGATTCACGAATGCCGGAACCGTCTACACCTGGGGAGTCGGCACTAATCTCCCGTGAGACTGCTAATCGTCATTTTATTTTTCCCGCTGGCGTTACTGGGGCAATCCACTAACGTCTACACCGGGAAGCAAACCAAAACTGCCGAGCAACAATCGAATGTGATTGTAGCGGGTGGCGGCGGCGGCGGTGATACGCCTTTCATTTCTTCTGTCACGGGCGGCGTCTCGGTAAGCCCATTTGACGGGATTATCGGCTATCAATGGGTTCCTCCGGTCAATGCGACGATTACCGCTCTCGGGATTAAGCCGATCAGTGGTAACAGCGGAACACACACAGTCTATTTTTTGGATGTAAATGGAACGATACTGGCGTCTGCTTCGGTGAATTTATCCGGGTCGACGGCGGGCGTAGACGTGTTCACTACAATCTCTTCGTTGTCTGTCGTCTCGGGGACGCCTTACTACGTCATGATGAGCGTTGCAAGCGGCGGCGACAATTACCTCAACGATTCGTCGACGGTAACCTTCGCGCTCTCCGGCGTGACTCAATCCAGTTGGAATAGTGCCACGGGTTCGACGCCTCACATCCAGACAGGGGGCGCAAAGTCGATGGGGACGCCGACATTCAAATTTCACTGATGCGCAAGGTTTCCCACATACTGCTTTTGGTTCTGTTGTTTTGTGCCAAAGCTCTAGGTCAAACCGTTTTCACGCGTGAGATTGACGCAACCTTTGATTGGAGCAGCTACGGCAACCCTTACTTTTTCGGCAGTGTCACTTTCGAGGCATATTTCCATGCGACGTATCCGCAATGGACAAACCACATTTTGAACGTCGGTAATTCGGGCACCGCAACCGAATATCAATACAAAACGATTCAAGAAAAACGGTGTCTCGCGTGGTGGGCTTTATCTCAGGGAACGAATTTAGACTGCGTGCTCGCTCAGGATAATGGCGGATACGATTTCAACACCGAGACAAATTGGACTCTGCAATTGTTCGGTGCGCCTCCCCTTTTTTGGAACGGTGTTAGTGGGACAACCAACTACGGAATAAGTTTCGCGGTGAAGCATTACGCGGTGGGGTCGATACCGGGACAAACCCCGGGCGGCGACGGCGGGTCAATCGCGAGAAACGCGGCAAGTATGGCCGTGGCTGCAATCATGGGGACTCCCCAGGTCGACCTGTGGCACATGATGTATACGAATGGTTTGCTGACGTTGGATTCTGATTTCTTCCCTCCACCAGCAGCCACCGGGCACCCCAAATGCCCGGGTAACACGGCGATTGCCTTGCTCCAAATTTACTTGCTCGGCTTCGAGACTAATTTCGGTTCGATCACCATCGACGCGCAAAGCCAGACAGCCACGACAAACCATTTCGCGGCGACGGGAATCTCGGCAAGCTCGACTACGGTAACTGCCACGGTGCGAGCCGACAGAATGCCTCCCGGGTGGGAAGTCCCGGACGGCAATTTGCGAACGAATGATGCCCGCCCCATGTTTACCGAATTCCCGGGACTCGCCTCTCTGTTCTCGTGGAAGTTCGCAGTCACCAATCTGTCGGCGGGCACGTGGCAATGCTACGTCGACGGCTCTCTTGTCGATACGGCTACGTCGGCACAATGGGCGGCGGGCCGCAACTGGTTCACCAATTACGCAGGGCCGTATTGGGCGCAACGCACGCTGCTAAACGACAAGGTGAAAGACGGCGCGGGTGTCGACCATTACGCCATGCTGCCGACTCACGACGCTGGCAGCGGTGGAGTTTTGCCGCACGGCGATTTGATTAACTACCTTTCGCATGCGAACCAAGGCTACGATTCCGATAATTTGCGCGGCACCGCTCTGCGCGATTTCATGGCTCCTTCCGTCGTGGATATGTATGCCTACGATCAGGCCAAGCACGATGCGGCACAGCAAACCCCGCACACGTTTACATGGGTAAAAGTCTCAACTGGCACCGTGAACGTGAACAACCTCAACGTCGGAACCACGACGCTGTTATGAACAAAAAATTTCTCAACGAAATAGCCACCAAGGTTATTGCCGGGTTGCTAATCGCTGCCATTTGCTTTGGCGCTAACTGGTGTCGTCAAACAAGCAATCGACTCGAACGCATCGAATCGAAGTTAGGAATCACACCGGAAATAATTGCACTAAAAACCCATGAATGACCCGTTGACAATGCTCAGTAATCTGGTCCCCGAAAAATACCGGGGATGGCTTCTTTTTTTAATCGCCCTGGTGCCCCTATTGGGGCGCGCGTGGCACGCCCTCAGTAGTGGCGGTGGCCTCAAAGGGATTTGGAGTGCCCTTGTCTTTGGCACTAATACGCCGTCGAAGCCTACCAGCGTCGCGGCCAGCGTGATGAACGGCACAGGAGGGCAGGGCGGCTTCGCGCTCGTGAAACTGCAATTCCTGATGTTCCTTTGCACCGTAGTCGCTCTTTGGCTCGTTGGCTGCGTGCAATTACAGCCGGGCGCGGACCCCATCGTCGTGAGAGTCGAACAAACGGAGACAGTCGCAAAATCCTCGTTTGATTTGGTTCTGAACGTCGACAATTCCAACCGGCCTTTTTTCGCCACCAATGCCCCGCCATTTCATCGGTTCTGTGAATGGCTCCGGGAACCTCAAACCGTGGAACAAACGAACACGTTGCCCCGCGCAGCGGCCATGCTGGTGTCTTTGGATGATGTGAAGCTCGCCTATAAAAACGCCAGTGTCGGCAGCAATGACGTTTTGACCGCTCTGGCAACGGTTCAGAGTGCCATGAGCCAAGCGAACGCGTGGCTGACGGTAGTAACCAATCAACCCGCAACCCACTAAAATTATGACAGCCGCACTTGCACTTTTACCCGTCGTTTTACAATACCTGCCCACGGTCGAATCTGGGGCAGAGCATCTTTGGGCGTGGGTTACCAGCGTCCGCACTGCCGCTCAGCAGTCCGGGGAGTGGACCGCGGACATGGAGCAACAATATCGCGATGCGCTCCAGGCGTGCGGGAAAGACCCGGCTTGGCAGCCTGATTTGCCGAAGTCGTAAGACATCGGCAGGCATGGGGCAAAGGGAGAACCGGCGTGCAGGAATGCACGCCGGTTTTTTTGTCGATCGCCCGCGCAGTTGGAAACAACTACGGGATATCCCACAGTTGAAAACGACTGCACATGATCACAATCGGTATCCTGTAGCCATTTCCGGCTATTCGTTCCGGAAAGTCGGAATTGACTGCGGGATCCCGCGCAGACGGAAATAACTGCCCTCGATGATAGTTGGAAGTGACTGCGTGTACCAGCAGCCGGCAGTGACTACGCGGCCGGCCGCGCAGTCAGAAGCGAATTCAAAATAAATTGACGCTCAGCGTCCGGTAGCGCATTGAATTTCCCAAGCCAGCGGCCTGCCTTGCGCTTAATCCGTTGCCTCTGGTGTCTGTCGGCACCGGTAAATTTCAAATCGAATGGCACAGCCGGAGCGGGGTAATTGAACCATACGAATTCCTGCACCCGCTTTCCGCGTCGGTTCACCGTCCAAAAATTCGAAGTGTTCCATCCGGCCAAACGTTCAGCGTATAACTCCGACCAATAGCCGGAGATAATCACCTGACACTGCAGCGCAGTCAGAACCGACAGCAGGGCCCCGTGTTCCTCCGGTGTCATCAACTCGTGTTTGTAGTAGCGTCGCTTGCAACTGCGCGAGCTCACAAGGTAAGGCGGGTCTGCGTAAATCAGCCAATCGCTTTCAACTTTTAGAAGTGGGAGAATTTCAAGCGCGTTACCGTAGACGGTAGTCAATCCTGGCCACGAGCACCGGCACGCGAAGTCAGAAATGGTCGATCGGTCGCAGTCAATGACGACTGTTCCGGCCGCACGCCGTTTCGCCTCCGCGATGACACCCTTTCCGCAAAATGCTTCGACGTAAATGCGATGCGCGGGCATCAAGTTGATTATCCATTGCTTGACGCCCGCGCCGTTTTTAGAGCCTACGAAGTGTTCAGCCACGTTTTTGCTTTTTATCGGTGGAAGGGGCAGGGGACTCCGGTTTGCCACCGAGGAATTGAAACGTTTCCACGGTCACGGTGTGCTTGTGGCGAGTAGTTCCGGCGTCATCCCATGAATCCAACTGCAATCGACCGCACAGAAAAATCGGTGCACCCTTGGCGGTCTGTTGCGCGAAGGTCTCAGCGGCCCTGTCCCAGATCGTGAAGTCAACGAACGTCACCCGCTCTTTCTTTTCTCCGGTTTCCGTCGTCCAATGTTCGTTCACGGCAATTCCACCGTTGAGAACCGCTTTGCCCTTGGGGGTGTATCTCAATTCCGGGTCTCGCGTCAGGTTCCCGACTAAAATTATTTGATTGAATGATGGCATTTTTTTAAGAGGGTTGTTTTGTTTTTATTACGTGAATTACCCATTCGAGACGCCCCACGATTCTTGCGCGACGTTCCGCATCCTCCAACGTGACTCTCTTACTTTTGCCGTGCTGATTTAGCTCTATTTGCACTTGTTCGAGCAATTCAATCACCATCGGAACGAATATTTTTTCCATAGAATTTTTGGTGTGTGCCCGGGTGCCATGATGGCACCCGGGCGATGGGTTCATGTGTTCGATGCGTCGG
>DASZPR010000586.1:0-13269 GCA_035550235.1 Verrucomicrobiia bacterium
CTTGTGGAAGGACAGCAATATTCGCGACGCGTGGGAAATACGGGGTTCACCGTCGTGCCATTTTCGGTGGCGATTACCCCGGTGAAAACCGGCACGGCCTCCATGAATCCGATCAAGGGCAGCGTCCTGCTTAATAATCCCGATCCGAGGGATATGTTTTTTGGTTCGCGCCTGACGCCACAGCAGGCGCCACTGACTTCGCCGCAACTAGACCTGCAGGTTTCTCAATTGCCAACGGAAAATGTACCGCCGCGTTTCAATGGCGCGGTGGGCTCCTACACGATGGCGGTGACCGCCGGGCCGACAAATCTCGTGGCCGGCGATCCCATCACGCTGCGCATCCAAATTTCCGGACACGGCGCGCTGGATTCAATCGCATTGCCGGATCAACCGGGCCTGGACAATTTCAAAACCTATCCGCCCACGGCCAAAGTAAATGCGACCGACGCCTTCGGCATCGAAGGTTCGAAGACGTTCGAGGAAATTGTCACGCCGCAAAATAGCGACATCCATGCGCTCCCGGCGATTTCGTTCAGCTATTTCGATCCTGAGCAGAAGAAATATAAAACGCTGGTCCACCCGGCGACGCCATTGATCGTGCGCGCCGCCACGCCGGGCTCCATGCCAGCCGCGCCGACGGCGGTGCATCCGGAAAATTCGCAGCCAACAGCGGACGTCATTCCACTCAAGCAACATCTGGGTGAACTGGCGCAAATCCGTCCGCCACTGGTACAGCAGCCGTGGTTTTTGGCGCTTCAGGGCGTGCCGGTGCTGGCGTTGATGTCGTCGGTCATTTTGCGCAAGCGCAAGGAAAGCCTGGCGAACAATCCGCGATTGCGCCGTCAGCGACAGGTGGCGCAGCTCGTTCGCGAGGGATTGCAACAGTTGCATCGGCTGGCCGCGGAGAATAAATCTGACGAATTTTTTGCGACGTTATTCCGGCTGTTGCAGGAGCAACTGGGCGAGCGATTGGACTTACCGGCATCGGCCATCACGGAAGCGGTCATCGATGAACGATTGCGCCCGCGCGGTGTGCCGGTCGAGACGCTGGCGTTGCTGCACGAGCTTTTCCAGATGTGCAATCTGGCGCGCTACGCGCCGATTAAATCGAGCCAGGAACTGGCGGCGATTATTCCGAAACTGGAATCCGCGATGAATCAATTGCGTGAGTTGAGGACATGAAAAATCGACTCAAAATTTTGCGGATCGTGAAACTCTCCGGCGGGATTTTCGTTACAGCGGTTTTCTTTTTGCTGACGCTTTCTGGCTGGGCGGCGGATATTTCGGCGGCGTTTGATTCGGCGAACAGACTTTACGAGCAGGGAAGATTCTCCGATGCCGCGGCTGCTTATGAAAAGATGATTCAATCCGGTACTGCTTCACCAGCCGTTTATTTCAACCTGGGCAACGCGTATTTCAAATCCGGGCAGCTTGGCCGGGCGATTGTGGCGTTGCGTGATGCGGAGAATCTGACTCCGCGCGATCCGGACGTGAAGGCGAACCTTCAATTTATCCGTGCCCGCGTGCACGGGCCGAGCGGGTCCAGCGCCGCCTGGCAACGATGGGTCACGGCGTTGACGGTCAATGAGTGGGCGGTTCTCACGGCGATAATCGTTTGGATTTGGCTGGGCGTGCTGGTAGCAATTCAATTTCGCCCGGCGTGGAAACAATCGGTGCGCACGCTGTTGTGGTGTGGCGCGGCGGGGATCCTCGTTCTTGGTTGCTGCACGTACGCAGCGTGGCTCAGCGAGTCCACGAAGATGGCGATTGTGATTGCGCCGGACGCTGTGATTCACAATGGGCCGCTGGACGAAGCGCCGAAAGCAGCGACGGTGCATGACGGTGCGGAATTGACCGTGCTCGACACGAAGAACGACTGGCTGCAAGTGCGCGTGGATAACCAGCGCGTTGGCTGGGTAAAAAAGCAACAGGTGATTCTCACGTCGGGGGTTTGAGGGTTCAGAGCTACTTTGAATCCGTCGCGACGAGTTCAATGACTGAGCTATCGAGTTCCTTGCTCGCTGCCGGAATGATTCCATCGCGCATGAGGGCGGCGCCACTGAGAGTTTTTCCGTCGGCGGCCAAGTGCGATTTGGCGCCGGAGGGTAAATTAATTTCCTGAATGCGATATTCGCGCTGTGGATCCAGGCCGAGCGGTTTCACGGCCGAGGCGTCGGCTGATTTTAGCTGGTAGACGAACAAAATAGCTTTGGTGCGATCGGTGGTGACATAGTTCAGCACGGCGCGCGGGCTTTGATACGGCGATTCCAACCGATAGAGATCCCCCTGCTCCACCACGTCGCGGACGCGGCTTTTGTAAACCGCGATGGAATCAGCGAGGGCTTTTCGGTCATCGGCTGAGAGTTTTCGGACGTCCATGTCCACCCCCAAGGCGCCACTCATGGCGACATCCACGGCGAATTTTTGCGGACGCGCGCCCATTTGCGTCACGTGCGCGGCAATGGTTGACGCGGGGAAGAAATGGCTGAAGCCCCATTGAATTTTAATGCGGCTCACCGGGTCCGTGTTGTCACTCGGCCAAAAGGAATCGAAATATTTCAGCGCGCCATAGTCCACGCGACCACCACCGCCAGAGCAGAGCATCGCCATGACGTTGGGATATTTCTTCGCCATGCGTGCCATGATGTCGTAGAGCGCGAAGTTGTAATCGATCAAGACTTTGGATTGCTCGCCGGCCGGAAGATAAGTCGAACCGGGCTGGCTCACGAAGCGGTTCGCGTCCCATTTCGTGTAAGATACGCCGGGTGTTCCGAGCGTGCGGTCGATAACGCCCCAGACAAAATCACGAACCTCTGGTCGGCTTAAATCGAGGTCGAGTTGATTGCGCGAAAGAATGGGCTCCCGATGCATTTGTTGAATGGCCCAGTCCGGATGCTTTTCGTAAAGGTCACTGCTGGGATTGACCATTTCCGGCTCAATCCAGATTCCGAACTGAATGCCGCGCTTATTCGCTTCGCTCGCGAGATAAGAGAGGCCGTGCGGTAATTTATTGGTGTTCACTTCCCAATCCCCGAGACCGGCATTGTCCTGATTGCGGGGGTGGGCGTTGCCGAACCAGCCGTCATCGAGCAGGAAGGTGTCCGCGCCGATTTCCTTGGCGCCATCGAAAAGCGAGACGATAAGATTCTCATCGAATTTCATGTCCGTCGCCTCCCAATTGTTCAACAACACGGGGCGAGGTTTGGCGCCGTCGCGAATGCCGTATTGGCGCGCCCAGCGATGGAAATTGCGGCTGACCTGGCCTTTGCCGTGATCGCTCCAAGTCCAGAGCATGACGGGCGTAGTGAAGGTTTCGCCGTGCTTGAGCTGGTATTGTTCGCCAAAGGGATTGATGCCGCAAAGCGCGCGCAGACGATTTTTCCAATCCACTTCGAACGCGAGTTGAAAACTGCCGGACCATTTCAACGACCCGCCAATGGCCTCGCCGGTTTCTTCCGCGGCCGGGCCGTCGAGCGAGAGAATAAAGGACGGAATGCAAAAGCGAGTGGCGCGAACGCCGATTTTGGAATCGAGCACTTTGATTCCGGGCGACAATTGTTCCTCGTTCAATGTGGCTTCGCGCCGGTAGTCACCGTGAAATTGGGTCAGCCAATATTGTTTGGCGTTGATAATCGGAGACGCGGACGCGAAGCGCGATAGAGTGACGGTGCCGTTTTCGTCGTTCTTGATTTCGGCCCATTGTTCGATGATGTCCTGCTGATAATAGCTTTTCAGACAGAGCGTTACAAAAAACGGATACGCCGGGTCTTTCAATTCGATGCGGGTCGTTGAAACATTTGAATCCTCCGTAAATTTTTGGTAACCCACGAAAATCAGATCCGCGGAGGTGTTTCCGTCTGCATGAGTCACCTGCAATGCTGGTTCCAAAATGAATCCATTGCCGGATTGCGGGTAAAATTCGGTTTCGCGCGGGAGGGTATTGGTCGACGCCACATCCTCCTGTGGGGCGCCGTAGTGCGTTTGGTACAACCGATTGTCCTCGCCGACGCGGAGCATGAGAACGGAATGGGCGGTGGCGATGGTAATGGACGGGCCGCTGGCGGGGGTGGTTTGGAAATCGGCGGCGGTGAGCCGGGCTGACGCGGCGAGTAATGCGACCGCTGTCAGAAAATGCGTTAGGGGATTTGACGTCATCATCTGGACCAAATAAGAAAAGGATACCCGCACGGTGTCAATGCATAGATTATGGAATTCATCGGGAGCCGTCGTGGATCCTGCCCCTCCACGACCAGGCACGACTGGGCACGACCGCTATTGATTCCGTGGCGCTTACAAATGACGACGACCTCACCACCCGGCCACGACTGAAACGACTTTGGAACTGAGAACGCGGAAAAACCGGCCACGATCGCGGGTGAGTATTCCGGATGGAAACCAGACTGTGCCCTTTTCTTCATTCGCCTTTCCTACCTCCTTTGCTGTTTCTTTTTAGCATGGCTGTCAAATCAAGGGGTGGTGTGACAGCCATGGTTAGCGCATCTCATTCCTCGGAATTCCGAGAGCAAAGGTTAGGTCGATTCGGTTCAGTGAGTTGGCCGGCTGTCGGCGAATAGGCAGGAAAGACCAAATATCCTGGTATGGAGAATTCACCACGACGACGGAAAAATTGTCTTTGTTTGAAAATAGTTAAAAAAAACAACTCCCCTATTTGAATTGGCGGCAAATAGGGGAGTTGAAATTTTATTCGGGAGCAATTCGATGTCGAGTCAAAAATCCCCATCTGCAAGTCGACGGGCGCAACCTGGCACCCGCACCGGAGTGCGGCTGTGCTGGAAGCCAGCCGCCGAACTCGATTCATTCCAAGATCGCTGAAATGATCAGCATGCGTTCTTTTCGAGGGTGCTGCGGCTGGTCTTCGACCCAGCCGCGCTCCTACAGGTAGTGTGGGTGCGAAGTTACGCCCCAAGTTGCCCCCCTAATCATCCATCCTCGGGTAACATTTGCCGCCAGAGCCTCACGGCGGCTCCTGCGGAATTTGAAGTGGAACCAACGCGCTTGCGCCGGGGCGACTTCCGTCTGACAATGGTTCCACTATAAACTGGCTCGACATAATCTATCGGTTCTGGCCGCACCTGGTGGCGGGCTTTGATTTTTTGGCGGCGTTGCTCGCGTCAGTTCACGTGCTGCTCAACAAACGGGACTCGCGCGCGACCACTCTGTGGCTGGGAATCATCTGGTTCGTGCCGGTGCTGGGGCCGATGCTTTACCTGGCGCTGGGGGTGAATCGCATCCGGCGAAAGGCGATTTCGCTGGGCGTCCACAAAGGCCTTGTTCGCCGGGTGCCAAAAAACCTGGGTGAATCAGAACTTTCCCAGGTGGAACATTTGCAAATGCTGGCGCGCGTCGTAGGGCGCGTGGTGGCGCGGCCGCTGATGCCGGGTAATTGCCTGCGGCCATTTGTGAACGGCGACGAAGCTTTCCCCGCGATGCTGGCGGCGATTGATGCCGCGACGAAATCGATTTCGCTGGCCACCTATATTTTTGACAACGACGAGAGCGGCCAGGCATTTGCGGAGGCGCTCGGCCGGGCCGTGAAACGCGGCGTCGCGGTTCGCGTTTTGATCGATGCGGCGGGAATACGTTATTCGTGGCCATCGATCACGCATCGGTTGCGGCACTTGAAAGTTCCGTTCGCCCGATTTCTCCCGGCTTCCGTGCTCACGCCGTGGCGCGTGACGACAGTGAATCTTCGTAACCACAGAAAGGTCATGGTGGTGGACGGGAAAATGGCGTTCACGGGCGGCATGAATATCCGCCATGGGAATGTGATCGCGAAGAACCCGCGGAGTCCGGTGCGGGATTTGCATTTCTGCGCGGAGGGGCCGGTCGTGGCGCAATTGCAGGAGGCGTTTGCGGCGGACTGGGCATTCACGGCCAAGGAGACATTGGACGGCGATTTGTGGTTTCCGGAATTGGCGGACAGCGGAAACGTGGTGGCGCGGGTCATCGCGGACGGGCCGGACGCGGATTTTGAAACCATCCGCTGGACATTGCTGGCGGCGCTGGCGGAGGCGCAACATTCGGTGCAAATCCTGACGCCGTACTTTCTACCCGACACGACGCTGGTCACGGCGTTGAACCTGGCGGCGTTGCGTGGTGTGCGCGTGGACATCATTCTGCCGGCGAAAAGCAATCTGCGATTCGTGGACTGGGCGTCGCGCGCGATGTGGTGGCAAATGCTCGAGCGTGGTTGTCGCATCTGGCTGACGCCGGCACCGTTCGATCATTCCAAACTGATGATTGTGGACGGGCACTGGGTTTTGTTCGGATCGGCAAATTGGGATGCGCGCAGTCTGCGGCTTAATTTTGAATTAAATACCGAAGCTTACGGGCGCGATTTTGCGGGCCAAATGAGCAAGGTCGTCGAGGAAAAACTTCGAGGCGCGCGCCTGGTGGCTCTGGACGATGCGGATGCTCGCAGTTATGCGGCCAAACTGCGCGATGCGGTAGCGCGGCTGTTTTCACCATATTTGTAATTAAGAGAATGTAATTGAGCGAAAGTCCAGGGTGGATGTCGAAGTTCTGGCTTGCGAAAGCCGAAATTTTACCGAAGATAGGTAAAACAACAGGAGAATACGAACGTGACGTTTGAGCACATGCTTGCTCTAAACATCAGGCCGCCAACTAATTGATTTTATGTCATCACATACCGGCGCATTAAAGTCGTTCGCGAAAAGGCTCACGCTATTATTGATGGTCCGGGGTATCGTCGCCTGGACGACGGTGTGGTTTTTCCTGTGGGGCGTGGTGGTTCTGGCGGTGCGCTTCTCCGGGTTGCTCAAGGGAAAATGGCTCGCGCTCGGCCTGCTCGGCTGCCTTCCACTGGCTTTGATCGCGGTGATTCGCGAATGGCGGCGGCGCGAGGAGTTTTCGAAAATCCGCGCGGCTTACGATGAATTGAACCGATGCGGCGGGGTGCTGATGGCGGAGGAAGTTTCTGATATGTCGCAATGGCAGGCGCAGCTTCCGGCGGCGGCAGTCCCGGTATTGCACTGGCGGAATGGACGCGCTTTCGGGTTGCTCGGAATTTCCGCGGTGTTTGCGGCGGCGATTCTTTTATTGCCGGATCGGCTCACCATCCTGAAGGCGCAACATCCGCTGGAAATTGGAAAACTGGTCGGGGAATTGAAGGCCGAAGTTCAGACGCTGAAGGACGAGAAAATTTTGGAGGAGAAAAAGGCGGACGAGACCCAGAAGCAATTGGCGCAGATGCAGGAGAAGTCGTCCGGGTTGGATCCGAGCAAAACGTGGGAAGCTCTGGATCATATCAAAGAGACCGATGCGGATCTCGCGAAACAGGCAGCGGAGGAAGCGTTGAACAAAATGACCAGTCTGGCGGCGGCGCAAACGCTGGCGAGCGCGATGCAGGAAGCGTCGGACGACGGCATGAGCAACGACACGGCCACGCGCGCAGCCCAGGACCTCGCGAGCATGTTGAAGTCCGCGAAACTTGAGGATGGTTTGCTCAAGGGAAATATTCCCAAGGAATTGCTGGATCAATTGAATGGATTGAAAAAGGAGGATTTGCAGAAACTGCTGGGCGCAATTCAATTCAACAAAAACAGTCTCAACGGTACGCTGGGCAAGCTGGCGAATTTGAAATTGATTGATGCCAAGACGTTGGCGCAGTGCCAGAACGCCGGCACTTGCACTAATTGCAATGCACTGGCGGCTTATCTCGCCACCTGCACGAATGCGTGCAACCTCGCGTCACTTTGCTACGGCAAAGGCGGTCCGGGCGGCGGCGGTGGCACGGGTCCGATGACGTGGCAGGCAAAATCATCGGAGGAAAATTTGAAGTTCAACGAGAATGCGCTGCCGCCATCGGCGCATTTGGCGGACGCGCAATTTGTGGGTGTTAGCAAGTCGGCGCCGGAATTAAGCGCGAACGATTTGGCCGCGGATCATGGAGCGCTCGCGAGCGCGCAGGCCAGCGGCGGTTCGGCGAATTCGCAGGTGATTCTCCCGCAACATCGCCAGGCCATCCAGCGGTTTTTCAAACGCGACGCGCAATGAATTTGCCCAACGACGGATCTTTTTCACCATTTTATGGCTGACACCATTCTCAAACCGGAAGAACTGCAACCTGCCGCGGACCTGGCCAAGAAAGCCCTGGAACAACTGGACCGCGTGCTGTTGGGCCGCAAGGAGCTTCATCGGCTCGTACTCATCGGCATTTTGAGCAAAGGCCATGTGCTGTTTGAGGGGTTGCCAGGCCTGGGCAAAACAGCGCTGGTGCGGACCATTGGCCAGATTTTGAAATTGGATTTCAAACGCATCCAATTCACGCCCGACCTCATGCCGAGCGATATTCTCGGTTCACATATTTTACAACAAACGGATTCCGGCAAGCGCGAGATGGTGTTTCAGCCGGGGCCGGTGTTCACCAATATTTTGCTGGCGGACGAAATCAACCGCGCTTCGCCCAAGACGCAATCCGCGCTGCTGGAAACGATGCAGGAGAATTCAGTGACGTTGATGGGTACGACGCGGCAGCTTCCGCTGCCGTTTTTTGTGCTGGCCAGCCAGAACCCTATCGAGCTCGAAGGCACTTATCCCCTGCCCGAGGCGCAGTTGGACCGCTTTCTTTTCCGGCTGCTGTTCGATAACGCGAGCACGGATGTGTTAGAGCAAATTATTTCCGGACGGCGGCGCGGTGAATTGCCGGCGCCGACGTGGCAAATGGACCGCGAGCAATTGGAGACGTTGTTCCAGACGATGAACCGGATTTATTTGCCGCGGCCAGTGGCGCGTTACATCGCGCGATTGGTTTCCGCGACGCATCCCGGCAGCGAGGAAGCCTCGGAGGCCGTGACGCGCTACGTCTCTTACGGCGCCTCACCGCGCGCGGCGATTGCCATTGCGGAGGCGTCGCGGGCGCATGCGCTGGTTTCCGGCCGGCCGACGGTCGGATTCGAAGACGTGAAGACGGTGGCGGAGCCGGTGTTGAATCACCGGTTGCTGCTGAATTACCAGGCGCGCTTTGACCGGATGTCGCCCTCGCGTCTCGTGCAGGAGTTGCTTGGGAAATTGGACGAAACGGGATTGAAACTGCCGGGCGACGTGGAATTGCAACCGGCATGAACCCAGGGGTGAACTTGCGATCCCAAAATTTGAAACACTTTTCGCTCTCGCTTCCGGTCCTCATCGCCAGCCTTTTCCTTTTTGCCGTTCCGGCGTTTGCGGATCATTTCGGAGATATTGATGTCACCGCGATCACGCTGGCCAATGGGAACACGTATCACGGTTATCACGAGTTTCGGTTTTTAATTGAGAATCATTCGACGAAGTTCACTCGAAAAGTGACGCTGATTTTTCCGGACCGGTCCTACAATGGAGGCGATTCCGTCAGCCGGCTGTCGCGCACTGTCCAGGTGGGGCCCGAATCCCGCGCGATGGTTCCACTCTGGCAACCGCCCCTGTCGATCAACGGCAACAATCAATTGCGCGTGCTCGTGGATGACGACGAAGCGGGCGCGATGAACTTGCCGGACCCGACGCGCCACATGGCAATGGGCACCTATGCCATGCGGCGTTATCCGTACGGCAGTTATGGGGGCGGTTTGCCCGCAACCGCCACGGCGATCCTGGTCAGCCGGAGCTTGAATTTTGACGACATGAATCACGCATTCAACGCCAAGACTAGCGGTGGTGATTATTCGGCCTTGATGGCCACGGGAGCGCCGGATTCGCCCGCCCGGTCGGGTTTGGTTAATACGGCGTGGATGCCGTCACCGGGCGTCCCGGCGCCGCATTGGCTTGAACTGGATTATTCGTCACCGCAACCGGCCAAAGGTGTGCGCATCTACTTCACCACGCAAATCCCGGCGGGAATGCAGATTTCCATCAGGGCAGCATCCGGCACCAATTTGTATCACACCAATATGCCGGCAACGCGCACGGGGCGATTTGGCAATATCGAGATCCCGTTCTCGCAGACCACTGAGGATGTTAAAACCGTTCGCGTGGAATTTCCCGGTCCGGGTTCCTCAAACATCGGCATCGATGCCGTGGAACTGATTGGGGCATCGAGCAGCGCCTGGGCTTCCAGCGCCCGCGCGAGCAGCGAAGCCACCGGCGTATACGGCCCTTCGATGGGCGGCACGATGCCGACGCACACCCTGCTTCGCTCGGAATTGCCGATTCCCGAATGGAGCGAGGCGTGGCTCTCTTACACGCCTTACGATGCCATCGCATTGAGCGCAACGGATTTGAAAACGCTTTCACCCGCGGCTTTCAGCGCACTGTGGAGTTACATTGAATGCGGCGGAAACGTCGTTGTGTTGGGCGGCACCGAGGTCCCCGCGCCGTGGCGGGCGTTTGCGAAGACTAATCTTGATCATGGCGAGGTGCGGATGATTGGGCTGGGCCGATGTTTCGCGTTTGATTCAGATCGAATTTCAGCCGTATCCAGCAGCAACCTTAAACGCATAGCGGAGGTGGTCGACAAATCCGGGAACATGTGGCAATCGCTGCCTAACCTCGACGATGCCAATCGCTCTTTTCCGGTGGTGGAGAACTATCGGGTGCCGGTTCGGAGCACAGTGTTCATCATGCTGCTCTTCGTCCTCGCCATCGGCCCGGCCAATCTGATCGTGCTCTCCCGAATGAATCGCCGGGTATGGTTGCTATGGACGATTCCAGCGATTTCATTTTTGACCTGCCTGATGGTGTTTGGCTACAGCTACATTCGCGAAGGTGTGACGCCCGATACCCGCATTTCCGGCGTCACGTTGCTGGATCAGGCGAATCGACGCGCGGCAACCATTGGGGTGACAGCGTTCTATTGTCCGTTGACGCCGAGCCAGGGTTTGTTTTTCAGTTCGGAAACCGAGGCCACGCCGCTGTTGGAGGCCGTGAATTATGGCCGCGGAACGAGCCGCGAAGTGGATTGGACACAGGCGCAGCATCTGGGACACGGCTGGGTGAGTGCGCGCGTGCCGGCGCATTTTTATTTGCGCAAATCGGAAACGCGCCGCGAACGACTGGAAATTGAAAGTCAAAACGGGCAAACGACCGTGGTGAACGGGCTCGGTGCGACGATCAAATCTTTGTGGCTGGCGGATGGCGGTTCGCATGTGTTCGTGGCCACGAATATTCCGGCCGGCCAAAAAATACTTTTGGCGGCGTCCACGGATACGCTGAAGAAGGATGAACAATCGGGCCCGCGCGGACTGCTGGAGAAATGCGGGGCGCAGGGAGATATTTCGGACGGCACGCCGTTCCTGCAACCCAACACTTACGTGGCGGAACTGGACGGGAATCCATTTATCGAAAACGGCCTCGGCGCCAAGGCGCAATCCGCGCGGACAAAATCGCATGCCGTGGTTTTTGGCACACTTGAACCTCCGGCAAAACCCGCGCAACCATGAAAGTCCAGGTCCAACAACTTCGCAAAGAATTCGGCAAGACGGTGGCCGTGGATAATATTTCGTTTGCGTTCGACTCCGGGCACATCTTTGGATTCGTCGGTCCGAACGGCGCGGGAAAAACCACCACGATGCGCATTATCGCGACCATTGAGGAGCCGACGGATGGCGATGTGTTGTTGAACGGAGTTTCCGTCCGCGAGGAGCCTGAACTGGCGCGGCGAGTGGTGGGTTATGTTCCAGACACGCTACCGGCGCACGCCGACATCACGGTGCACGAATACCTGGATTTTTATGCGCGCGCGTACGGGTTGCGCGGCCGCAAGCGGGATGACGCCGTGGGCGCGATCGAGGAATTCACCAACGTCGCGGGCATTCGCAACAAACATCTCAAGGCGCTCTCAAAAGGAATGAAGCAGCGCGTGAGCCTTGGGCGCGCGCTCGTTTACGACCCGGATGTGCTGATTCTCGATGAGCCGGCGGCGGGGTTGGATCCGCGCGCGCGGGTGGAATTGCGCGAATTGCTCACGCTGCTCGCGGAGCGCAAAAAAGCCATCCTCATCAGCTCGCACATTCTCACGGAGTTGACGGAAATCTGCAACGGCGTGGTCATCATCGAGCGCGGAAAAATTCTGGAGACGGGAACCATCGATGATGTGCTGAAGAAAAGCGCGCCGCGGCGGACGGTGGCGATCCGGTTGCTCGACCCGCAACAAAATCCTTTGCTCCTCAAGGAGCTGCTGCAAACGCCGTTCGTGGAAAACGCGCGCCAGTCCGGGGCCGAGATTTTGTTTGAATCAACGGGCGAAGAGTCCGCCGCCTGTGATATCCTGGCGTTGCTGATCGGGAGGCAATTCAAGATCACCGAATTCCGGCAAACCAAGGCCGACCTGGAGGATATTTTCATGACGGTGACGAAAGGAGGCGTGCAATGAGCCAGGCTTTTTCCAATCTCAAAACGCATTTCCGCAATTGGCGGCACTGGGAATTGAACCCGGTCGTCGTAAAGGAACTTCGGCAGGCGGTCCGGAGCTGGGCGGTGACGGGCACGCTGTTGTTGTTCTTGCTCGTTTTGTTTTGCGCGGCGTTGATATTTTTTGTGACGCAGAGTTTTGATGGCTCGACCGACCAGCGAATGGGAGCCGGGATTTTTTCGTGGTTTTCACTCATCCTGACCGGCGCAAGTCTATTGTTTATTCCGGTGTACATCGGAGTGCGCGTTGCAGCGGAGCGGCAGGAAAACGATCTCGACCTGCTTTACATCAGCACGCTGAAACCGGCGCGGATTATTCGCGGGAAATTTTTCTGCGGGGCTTATGTGGCGATACTTTTTTTCAGCGCGTGCATGCCGTTCATGACGTTCACGAACCTGTTGCGCGGTGTTGATTTGCCGTCGATTTTTTTCATTTTATTGTGCCTTTTCCTGATTGTCTGCTGCGCGGTCCAGGTGGCCATTTTCCTGGCCTGCCTTCCGATCAGCAAACTATTAAAAATCCTGGTCGGAATCGGCGCGACGATCGCGATGTTTGGATTGGTGGCGAGCCTGACGGCAGGAATTTCAGAAATAATGATGCAAGGAGTTGGTTCGATGATGAGCAGCGGGAGATTTTGGGGCGTGTTTCTCACCATATCCGGCGTAATTTTCGCGGCGGCGTTGCTGCTATATTACTTGTCGGTGGCGTTGGTCTCTCCGCCATCCGCCAACCGCGCCCTGCCCGTCCGGATTTACATGACGGTTATTTGGATCATCGGCGCCGTAGCTTGCTTTGCCTGGGTGCTCAACCGACACGAGGCCCGGATGATCCTGCCGTGGGCCTTTGCCAGCATGGCTCTCTTCAGCATTTCGCTCGTGGTGACGGTGAGCAACCACGACACGCTC
>DASZPR010000587.1:0-8085 GCA_035550235.1 Verrucomicrobiia bacterium
CAGCAATTGCTGGTGCGTCGAGAGCGGCACCATTGCATTGCCGACTTCGTGCGCGAGGCGGTCGGCCATCGTGCGAACGAGCCGCAAATTGGCGGCTTCGACTTCGAGCCGGCGCAATTGTTCGCTTTGCGTGAGGTCTTCCACCATCAACAGCGCCGAGGCCGGCTGCGCGGTGTTCTGGCGTTGGAACGGAACAATCGTGACGTTGTAAACCGTGCCCGCTTCGGGTTCAAACTTGAAGGTCGGAATCCCCGAACCCGTTTTCAACACCTGATAAATCTTGCTGCCGACCATCTGCGGCAAATCGCTGAACTCCATTTCGCCGGTGCGCTGGTTGGAGACACCGAAGAACCGGCGCGCGGCTTTGTTCGCGTGCAGCACGGCCAGGTCGCGGTTCACCACCACGCAGGCGCTGCTCAATTCGCGCAGGATTTCCGCCATCATCGTGTGGCTGCCGGAAAGCTGCTCGTGCAGCCAGATATTTTTGACCGCGAGGCCGAGTTGCTCGAGCAAATGGAAAATCAATTCCAACTCCGGGTTGCCCAACGGCTCGCCGGTGATATGGCCATCGAACAACGCTACGCCAATCACGGTTTCGCGGTCCAGAATCGGCACGGCGACCTGCGCGCCGAGCAATTCAAATTCCTTTTGCGCCTCGACATCCAGCCGGGCTTCCTCGCTGCTGCGGCGCAGAATGCGGCCCAGCCGGGTCACCTGCCCGCCAATGCCGGTTTCGAACGACAGCTCGAAATGTTCCAGTAACCCGGGTGAAAGGCCGATGGCGCACGCCGCACGCAAACGGCGGTTATCGTCGAGCGTCAATTTCTCGCCGACCCATTCAGAAGGTTGCCGGAGGAAAACCGCCGCGCGATTGATTCCGATCAATTCCCGCAGCAACAGCAGAAATTGTTTCAGCATCGCATCGGCATCGAGCGAGTGGGTGAGAATGGCCGAGAATCCGCGGAGCGGGCTCAGGCTTTGGAAAGCGGATTGTTGTGCCGGCGTGATCGGAGCGATGGTGGGGGCCGGTTTGGAATAATCCGCCGGGGCCAGCTTCGCCGCGCCGGAAACCTGAAGGGAACCCGCCGGACTTTCCCAAAGGCGATCCAGAACCGCCGTCAGCATCCGGATGCGGACGGGCTTGGTCAAAACGTGGGTGGCGCCCTGAAGATAAGCTTCTTCCTCCCACTCCCATTGTTTGGCGCCGGTATAAATAATGAAAGGACACTTGGGGGCGCGGCGGCGGAGTTTTTCCAGAACCCAAACTCCCTGCACGGTGGATAATTCGACATCGACGATGCACGCGTTGACGAGGCCATGAGCGAGGAGCGGTTCCGCCTCATCAACCGTGGTCCGGTGGACGATGCGATATTGCTCGGGACTGAGACCGGTGCGAAGGGACTCTGCCAGTTCAGGGTGGGGGGCAAGAACCAGGAGCGTCTTCATTTTTCGAGCGGTGCTGCGTGCGTGAAGTAGAGCTGCTGGCGCTTGGGTTTAGTAGCCGGCTGTTGAACACCGGTGCGCGTCACCAGCTTCTTGCACCCTACAACCTCATTTCCCCGACTGTCGCTCGAGACGATCAGGGTTTTTCCTGCTGCCATCACAATCATGAGATGATCCATACGATTCCCTATCCGGTCAAATTGTTTCTGCCAAAAGTCTTGCCTTCAAAGACAATAGACAACTCGTCATCGCCGATGCAACGACATGGAATACCGATTCGGGACTCTGGGGGATTACTTAGAGGAAACCAAGGGAACCACCGGGAGGGTTACCCGGCATTGCGGTTTTCATTGAGCAGCGATCAATTTTTCCCACAACTTATCGTTAAGCAGTACTTTACGCAGAAACTCCGTATCGCCCGCACCGGCCGACGGCGTGGAGTCGGGATCCATCGGCAAGCGGATGGTGAACGTCGTTCCCTTGCCATCTTCGCTGCGCGCTTCAATCTTTCCGCCGTGATGGTGCACGATGAAATAACACGCCATCAGATGAATGCCGTACTCCATCGGGCTGTCGCTGCGCACGACAAAGGGATCGAACACGAGCCGCAACGCTTCCTGCGGCAGGCCGGGGCCGTTGTCGCTCACCTGGATGACCACGCCGGGACGCGCTGAGCCGTTATAGGGTTCAGCCTTGATGGTGACTTCGCTGCCGGCCGGCAAGGTGGCCAGTTCGTCCTTCAACATCAGGTCGAACAGCCGGTAAAACTTCGGTTTGTCCACTTTCATGGTGGGCAACGAAGCCGGCACTTCATTCGTGACCCGGATTTTCTTGGCGTCAAAAGCGGCTTTCTGCGCCTGGAAACAGGAGTCCACCACGTCGCGCAACTGAACCTCGTCGGTGAATTCAAAGGACGGTTTTTCCGAAGCGGTCCACAGGTCTTTGAGGAGATTATTGATGCGCTCAATCTGCCCCTGGACGCTCTGGTAATATTCCTTCCAGAAATCCGGGTTGCGCAGGCCTTCCATGTTCATCTTTTCCTCCGCCATCTTGCTTGGCGCGAGGTCCAAAAATGTCTTCACCGCCACCAACGAATTGCGGATGTGATGGCTCAAGCCCGCCGCGAGCAGTCCCAGGCTCACGATACGGTCGGCAATCATCATGTTGTGCAGCACGGACATCTTTTCGCGCAACAACTGGTCGCGTTCCTGTTGCACCATGAAAAATTCCAGGGCGTGTTTCAGCGTTTCCTCCAACTGCGCCGGGTCCCAGGGTTTGGTCACGTATTTGTAAATCGCGCCGGTATTCACCGCCGCGATGGCGGCTTCCATGTCTGCAAACGCGGTGGCGAGGATGCGAATCGTCCGCGGATGCAACGCACGCGCTTTTTCGAGGAGCCAAACACCCTTTTCACCCGGCATCCGCTGGTCGGTCATCAACACGCCGATGTCTTCGCCGTGTTGCTCAATCAGCTTCAACCCGTCCTGTGCGCTGGAGGCGGTCAGAACCCGAAAATGGTCTTCGAACGCACGGGCAAAGTACTTCAGCGACTTCTCTTCGTCATCCACGTAGAGAATGGCAAACTTCTTATAATCGTACGAATTTTCCATATCAGGCTGACGGCGTGTTTATTCTCATCCTTTCACAGGAAACTCCAGCGTAAACTCACAATACTTGCCCACCTCGGTATTCACCGAAATCCGGCCGTCGCACTCCTGGACAATGCGATAACAAATGCTCAACCCCAGGCCCATGCCTTCGCCGACATCTTTCGTCGTGAAAAACGGATCAAAAATTTTATCCAGGTGCTGCGCGTCAATGCCGGGGCCGTTGTCGCGGATACGCACGACACTCCGCCCATTGTTCATCTTGCCCTCGATAGTGATGAACGGTTTTTCGCCGTTGTGGAACTCCTTCATCTTCAACGCGTCGAGCGAATTCTGCAGCAGGTTCGTGAAAACATGGATCATCTTGTTCTTGTTCGCCCAGACGGTCTGGTGGGTATCCAGCGCCTGTTTGATTTCCACGCGGTCTTTCCATTCGTTGGCGAGGAAACGCAGCGCCGAGCCGATGACTTCCGCCACTTCCACCTGATCCCGGCTCTCGGTCTCCGGATGTGTGAACATGCGCAAATCCGACACAATGGTCTTCACGCGCTTGATGCCTTCTTCGACGTCCCGGAGAACCTCGGCGTATTCCTCCTGCTGTTCCGCCGCGAGATATTTGCCCTTGTTGCGGAGCGTGTATAAGCCGGTGGTCGCGAAATTCAGCGGATTGTTGATTTCGTGAATGATGCCCGCGCTCATGCGGCCCAACGACGCCAGTTTTTCGGTCTGCACCAACTGCGACTCCGTGTCCTTGAGCTGTTCGATGGTGGATTCCAACGCCATGTTTTGTTTGGACAGCTTGGATTGATACTGGTGCGACTCCACCAGGTTTTTGATGCGCACGTGAAGTTCGGTCGTGGAAAATGGCTTCGGCAAAAAGTCGCTGGCGCCGGCGCCCAGTGCCGCGAGTTTGGTTTCCTCATCCGCGCGCGCCGTCAGCATGATGATCGGGATGCTCTGCGTGGGCGTCTGTTCGCGAAGCTCGCGGCACGCCTGCAGGCCATCCTTCTCCGGCATCATCATATCCAGCAGGATAATGTCCGGCAAAAATTGGGAGGCTTTTTCAATCGCCTGCTGGCCATCCACCGCTTCCAGCACTTCGTAATGCTGGATCAATTGCGATTTGAGGAAACGCAGCATGTCCGGCTCGTCGTCCGCGACCAGCGCCTTGGGCAGGTGGCCGTTGCGGGTGGTCTCCACCGCCTTCAGTGTGTCCTGCAACGGCGTCATGGCCGGGAACAATTCGGCGCGGCGATACAGGTTCGCCAGCCATTCTTCGGAGGAAACCGTGCGCGAGTCGCCCTCGACGTTTTCTTCATCGGGCTTCGGCTCTGCTTTCGCGATCGGCTCTGCTTTCTGATATGGCAGCCGCACCGTGAACGTCGTGCCTTTGCCTTCGGCGCTTTGCACGTCGACTTTGCCACCCTGGACTTCCGTTAATTCCTTCACCAACGCCAAGCCGATACCTACGCCCTGGTATTTCCGCTTGGATGTTCCATCCGCCTGCCAGAAACGATCGAATACAAACGGCAGATTTTTCGCGGAAATGCCCATGCCCGTGTCGGCCACCGTGATGACAAAAGCGTCTTCCTTCTTTTCCGCGCGCAATTCCACTTTGCCGCCGGCGGGAGTAAATTTCAGCGCGTTGAAAACCAGGTTCAAAACGATTTTTTCCAATTTGTCGCGATCCGAAATGACCGAGCCCAGCTCCGGATCCACGATGGTTTCCAGTCGCAGTCGCTTGTCATCGGCGACCTGCCGCGCCGCGCTGGCGAGACCTTTCACAAAATCCATCACGTTCAATGACTCGTGCTTCACTTCCAGTCGTCCGGATTCCAGCCGCACGAGGTCCAGCAAGTCGTTAATCAATTTCAACAGCCGCATGCCGTTGGAGTGCATCGTGGCCAGAACTTCGCGCGTGTCGCCGTCGAACGAGCGGTTGAACTTCTGCATCAACGTTTCCAGCGGCGCGAGCAACAACGTCAACGGCGTGCGCAGTTCATGGCTGATGTTTGCAAAAAACCGGCTCTTGATCTGGTCCAGTTCGACGAGCTTTTGATTGCTTTCCTCCAGCGCTTTCTTGTTTCGATCCAACTCAAACCTCAACGTGAATTCCCGCAAGCGAAGCCGATTGTAAAAGTGGCTCCCAATCACGACGAAGACTCCGGTGACGAACAGGAAATAGAAATTGTTAAAGAATATTTTGGCGTCCGAATATTTGTTGTTTAAAAGACAAGCCAGGAGATACAGCAGCAGCACTTCCGTGAACACCACCATGCTGTCCAGCAAGGTCCACCGCAGGATGATCGCCGCGCCCAGTAAGACGAGATTCAATCCCGCGTAGTAAGGCGAAACGGAACCCTGCGTCCGAAAAATCATTACCGAGATGAAAAAACTCGGTAACGCAGGCAATATCCAGCCGAGGACGCGGTAATTGCGTTTGCCGAACGGCGTGGTGACAAACCACCAGATAAACAAGAGACACGCCGAGCACAACAGCCGCAACGCGAAAAATTCCCCCAATTTATCGTGATAAACAAACGCGTCCAGACTACTGCCCGCGGGAACGAAAATCAGGGCGATGATGCAGGCGACCCGAAAATTATGGATCCACACATCGCGCTCATGTTGGACATAAGCTTGATGAACTTCAGCGGAATGTTGTGTCGCTGCGTCAGACATTTTCCGGCTTTCGGAGTTCGAGGATGGTGTTCAGCCCCGTTGGCTCCGCTAAAATGTGGATCGCCTCTTCGGACACCTGGCTTGGAGCCAGGCTCCTCATTTCCTTCGTGTTGCGGTAAAACAAATGCCAATCCACCACATACTCCATCCAGCCTTGCGAGGGATTGTTCGAATCCACGTTGGTGACCATCAACAATCCTCCGGGCGCCAGCCACTCATACATGATCGCCACCAACTGGCGGCAAACGTTGTTCGACAAATAGTCGAACAGCCCGGCGCAATAAACCAAATCATACTTCTTGCCGGAGGATTCAGAACCGCGAGCGGCGGTTTTCAGGAGGTGATGTACTGATTTTTTGATATAATTGATGGAGACCTGCGGCGCGTAACGGCGCTTGATGTCCGTCAACACACCCTGCACGTGCTGCAAGGTTTCTTCGTTGAAATCCAGCAATGTGATGTCGGCCCGCACGGGATAAGTCAGATTCGATAGAAAGTTTTGAATCTCCTGGGCGGGCCCGCAACCGACGTTGAAAATCCTGGGATCGCGCCCCGCTCGTTGCACGCGCAGAATTTCGCGGTTCCACATTCCGATCATGTATTCGACGCGGTTCCGATGTGCCACCACCGGCGGCGTGCTCAGGAAAAACGCGTTCAGGATTTTCGCAAACGTCGAGCTGCCCTGAAACCGGTCGCGCATCATCATGTTCACCATCTCGTAATCGCCCGCATACCCCAGCGGCTTTTGAAACGTGCGATACATGAATGGCGCGCACAACACCAGCGGATGCAGCAGGCGTTTGGCGTAGCGATTGTGCGCCGGACGCAAGTCCGGATCGATGCCCGTGGTGATGGACTCGAAACGCTCGAAATGATTGGCCAGCGTTGTGAGCACCGGTTCGCTCATGGCCTCCAGCGCCTCTCGCTCGTGGCGGTCATGTTCGCCCGCCGGCTGCGAGCGGACGTTCAACTCAATTTGATCGCACCAGCCCCGGAGGTCCGCGAGGAAACTCTGCATGTCCGCCACGGCGAGTTTGAATTCCGGTTTGATCTTGTAAACACTCTGCTGCTCCTCGATGAACGTCTCGAAAGCTTCGCGCACACTCGCATTCGATTGGCCATTGATCGTCAAGCCGGCATCCCGCCAGCCCGTTTCGCCCAAAGCCACCTCGCAAACCACACCCGTCCCGGCGTTGACCAGGCTGCGCACAACGGCGCGACCGGAATAAAGCGTGCGGCCTTGAAGCACGACTTTGAAATCACTGATGACTTCCGAGACCCGCAAGACGAGCACTGGGCTGTAAATCTCAAAGACCGCCGCGTAACGCGTCAACCGCACCGGGTTCGCATGGATTTCGACACCCTGGCTGGTCTGCCCGGACACCAGCGTATCTTTCAATTCGCCGTTGGATCGATGGGTGCCGTTTGAATTGCCGTTTTGTGTCGCCATTAAAAATCAACAGGTTCGCGTTTTCCCGGTAAATCCGAGTCGCAAAAACTTTTGCGACTCCTCGGAGGATATAACATTTTCCGCGCCAATAACAGAGGAATCAGGGGCGAACGTTCACCGTTGCGTATTCCATTTTTGAACGGTGGCGAACTGTTGGCAGTTCCGAAGGAACCATTGAAAATAGCCCGGCAGTTCACTGCCGGGTCAGAGTTGGAAACTGGTCAAGTCCCAAAGGGACGGCTGAGAGCGCTTCAAATTCAGTCGTCCCTTTCGGGACTTGGGTCATACCAACTCGCTTTCCCGGCGTTAACACGCCCGGCTATTCTCGAACGTCCCTTGGGGACTGGATTATTTAAACATTTCACCGGTCCTAAAAATGTGACCTCTCACCGGACTGCCGAAGTGTCCATTTTTTATATACACCCCACATTCCCAGACACTTGACCGAACTAAAAATTCAGCCCGACCGACCCGATCACCGCGTGGCTGATGAAGTTATACGTCCCGTCCGCGGTCTGGCCGGCGGGCGAAACACCGCTGTTCGAAACTTTCCGGTCCGCCGCAAAACCAAATTGATACGCGATGTCGAAATTGAACGCCTTTCCCTTATGCCCCACACCGACGCTGAGGAAATGGCGGTCTTCATCCGCCACCAACGGCGTGTAATGCGCATCCGGCATGGCGTTTTCGTTGAAAATGTAACCCGCGCTCACGTGCCAGCCGTTGTCGAGATAACGCGTGCCGCCAAATTCATAATACCAGCTCGGCTGCCAGTTAAACGTCACTGGGATATTTTGCGGCAGCACCGCGGAAGCGTCCTGCTGGTGAATCACGACCGTCGTCAACGTGTTCCAGCCCGTGTAATCCGCGTCGAACTCGAAATTCCAATTTTCCGTGGGGCGA
>DASZPR010000588.1:0-5449 GCA_035550235.1 Verrucomicrobiia bacterium
AAAAAGGCACCACCCGCTGCACGCTCCAACGCGGGACGTATTCCTTGTAGAACTCCTCATAATCCGAGGAGGACAACAGCCTGCGGAAATCAAACCCGGCTTCGAACACCCAATTGTCCTTCGACCACTGCACATCAGTGAACGCGGTCTGGGAATTAAAATCAAAGAGGCTCAACGACGCAGATCGCCGATCGTTCACGCTGTAATCAAAAATCTCGATCCGATCTTTATCAGCGAGACCGAAATTAAACCACTGATGCTGATAGCCAATGCGCGGCGCCAGTTTGCCGCCGGCAAAATCATATGCCGTGGGCGCCAGCGCGAATTCCACAGTGCTTACCAAAACGTCCGCGCCTTGATGATGACGCTCGTTCAAGAACATATTGTCCGTGTAGAAATATTGCGCATCGGCCATCGCTTCGAAAAGCGTATGGCGCGGCTGGAGCCGGAGAACCGTCTGCGGCCCGACATCAGCGGTTTCGTCCGGATACAATTCAGGAGCGGAATCGCCCTCCTTATAATCCTTCGCCGATTGGGCGAGGTTGCGCTTCTGCTGGACGTCATCCACCTGTTGCATGGCCCCCGGAGTCTGCGCGGACATGGACACAAGCGACAACATCAGGCCCGCGCTTCCCAACGAAAGAGATTTTAATTTCATAGACTTGAGTGGGCGGTCATTTTGTTCCGACGGCAGAAACCCCGCGGCTTCCCGGTGTGAAACCCGGTGGAAACGGCGCCTTTGGCCCGAGTTGCTGAATTCGGTCGATTTGAACCACGCTGATCGCGCCGCCGACCGCGGATTGATACGTGGTATTATCCACGGCATTGATGCCATTCCCGAGTTTGGGTGGAGACTGATGAGCTTTTCCGAAATCCTCCGGCGTCAATCCCGTATCCTGCACACGGCCTTTCTTAAGTTGCTGATTTTGTTCGTCGATTGCTTTCTGGATCAGCGGCATTGAAGCAAGCGTTGTGGAAAATCCATTCACCAACTGCGAGCCTGCCACGAGCTTGCCGAGATTAATTGTCAGCACCGGGCCAAATTCCGTTTGCCCCGGCTGAACGAACACTAGTTGTCCCGCCGTCAATGTGGCGGCTTTTCCGTTCGGCAACGTGACCACCCCCTTGCCTTCCAGCAAAATCACTTTGAAACCTCCCGTGCCCGTGGAGGAAACAATCAAAGTCGTGCCCAACACCGCCGCCGCCGCGCCGCCGCTGCGGATCGTCCCGCCGCCTTTGCCGGCCGGCGAATGAAACAGCACGTTGCCTTTTTCCAAATTCATATCACGCCCAGTGGGCTCGAACGAAAACACCGTGTTCGCCCCGATGCGCGTCACGGTCTGGTCCGCGGCGGTCAATTCCGCGCGCGACTGCGGCCCGGTCCGCACGAGGTCCGGCGCTTTCACGAGTTCATTGACTGCGGCGGGCTGCGCGGCTTTCGTACTCGCGGCCACCACGTTCACATCCTTCACAACCTCCGTAAACGTGCTTTGGGTTAAAGGCTCAGCGAATGCCGGTACGCAGGCACACAGCGACGCGACCAGGAAAAGTTTTGGGTTCATAGGTGACACGCGTTTTTACTCTTGGAATCAGGTTTCCACCAGTGAAATGTGGCTTCGTCGGCGGTTTCGCGATTCAAAATGGGTTCGTTTAGGATTCCCTTTCGCGGGCTCCTATCCATAAACACTTGATGTGACGACAGATGGTGAACCAGGCCGGCAAACATCCCGGAAAAGGAAATCTGATTTTAATATTTGCTCCCGGTTGCTATGGTCGCAACCATCCTTGCACCCGAAATGACTCGTCGACGCGATAATGGCGCAAAATTCGCGGGCCGCCCCAACCACCCGGCCGCCGTGACAAAATGAAACCCACCACGAAACGCGCGTTGGTTGTGCTGGCGATTTGTGTGGTCTGCACAACTGCATTTACCTGGCTGTGGGCGAAACATTTTGTACCTCTTCAGGAACTGGAATTTTATGCGCAGGACCTGCAAACACGCTTTGGACGCACAACCCCGAAAGACGATCGACTGGTGCTGATTGGCATCGATAAACCGGTCTATGCGTCGACTGATTTCAGCGAGGAACAAATTCAACAAGAGCCGGTGCTGCGTGATCTCCAGAAAAATTTTCCATGGTCGCGGGCCGTCTGGGCGCGCCTGATTCAAAAACTTGGGGACGCCGGCGCCAAAGTGATTGTGTTCGACCTGGTATTCGCGGCGGAAAGCGACGGCGACGAACAACTGAAACAAGCACTCGAAAAATACAAGGATCGCGTCGTCATCGGATACAACCTCAGCGTTAACAAAACGGACCGAGGAAATTTCGGTCAGTTGGATTTGCCAAATCCATCGGTCATCGACGCGCGCGGCACAA
The DNA here is from genome assembly GCA_035550235.1 of Verrucomicrobiia bacterium. Lineage (GTDB taxonomy): Bacteria > Verrucomicrobiota > Verrucomicrobiia > Limisphaerales > DASXHY01 > DASXHY01. The sequence goes on from DASZPR010000588.1 coordinate 2,379, forward strand.
ACTCTCCAATCGAAGATGATCGGCTCGGTTATGACAATGTCTGGGCGGACTTCGACGATGTGCTGCGCCGCGCGGATTACCGGAAGACCGCCGAGCAAGTCGGCGATCTTGTGCCGTCGGGTGTGGTGCTGGAATCGCTCGACGCTCGCGCACTGCGCAAGTTTGGGCGTGCCGATTTAATTCCCGAAGGTTTTGAACCGCGACTTTTTCGTTATACATCGCCGCCGGGCTCGCGTCTCGGTTTTGTCCCGCAGCCGATTGGGGACGTGCTTTCGCCAAAAGTATGGGCAAAAAACTATGAGAACGGAAAGTTCTTCAAAGACAAAATCGTCCTGATCGGTCCCATCGCTGAAATTTTTCACGATATCCATGACACGCCATTCGCAGACCCAAAACGCCAGATGCCCGGCCCGGAAATTCACCTGAACATCATCAATGCCGCGCTCCACGGCGAATTCTTGAATGAACCCTCACTCATCGCGCAATCGATGACCACCGTTATGGCCGGGGTTTGCGCGCTGATACTCTGCTTTTTGATTCAACAACCAATCAATCGTCTCATCGTCTTAACTTTGCTCACAGCAGTTTATTGGGTGATTTCCTTTTTCGTTTTCAAGCGTTCGGGCCAATCCATCAATCTGTTGCTGATGATGGTTCCCACCGCCGCGCTCGCCTCCAGCAGCAGCATCGCTCTGACCTACGACTATTTCTTGGAACGGCTCGAAAAACGCCGCGTGCGCCGGACCCTGGAACGTTACGTTTCGCGTGATGTTGTGAAGGAATTGTTGGATAATCCGGAAACATATGTGAATGCCGTGGGCGGCGTCCGTCGCCATATCGCCATTCTTTTCTCAGACGTCCGCAATTTTACCACCATGACCGAAAGCGCGGATCCCGCCGCACTCGTCAAACAGCTCAACGAATACCTTCAAGAGATGGTCAAAATCGTATTTGAGCATGGCGGCTCACTCGACAAATTCATCGGAGACGCAGTCATGGCCGTATGGGGCAATATCAAAAGCGGGGGGCCCGAACATGACGCTCGAAATGCCGTGGCGACTGCCTTGGCCATGCACAAAGCACTGGGGCGACTGAACGCCGACTGGAAGTCTCGCGGGATCAAAGAACTGGCGATTGGCATCGGCATCAACCATGGCGAAGCCATTGTTGGCGAAATGGGTTCCACTGAAAAAGTGGAGTTTACCGCCATTGGCGACCCGGTAAATCTCGCGTCGCGACTGGAAGGACTAACGAAGGAATATCACCTCAGTCTTTTACTCGGCGAGAAGATGGCGCCTTATGTTGGCAATACTTACATCCTCCGCACCGTTGACTACGTCCAGGTGAAAGGCAAAACCAAACCAGTGGATGTCTTCACCGTGATGGGCGACGGCGCGGCACAAACCGTTTCCATGCCCGTCTGGCTGGCCCGTTACGAGGATGGCGTAAAACTTTATCGCGAGCGGAAATTTTCGGAGGCTGCCGAGGAATTCCAGGAGTGCCTGCGCAAACAACCCGATGACTACTTGAGTTCCATGTATCTCAAACGTTGTCAGGCTTTAATCGACTACCCACCGGATGATTCGTGGAACGGTGTCTTTGTGATGACCAAGAAGTAGCGGTTTAATTCACCAACCGATACCAATTATCCCGCTGATGCGGCTCGTAGCCAAGCTCGCGGATCAGCCGTTGCATGTCGGGAACGTTCATGCGGAAGGTCGTGCCCGCCTGCGAGACCACATTCTCCTCAATCATGATGCTGCCCAAATCATTCGCGCCGTATTTGAGCGCGACCTGGCCGATCTCCTGCCCCTGCGTCACCCACGAACTCTGCACGCTCGGGAAATTATCGAGATAAATCCGGCCCAATGCCTGCGTGCGTAAATATTCATGCGCGCCCACCGTGGGCGCCTTGAGCAGCGTGTGCTCCGCCTGGAACGTCCAACAGATGAACGCTGTGAAACCCTTCGATTTGTCCTGCTGCACTCGCAACCGCTCCAAATGCTCGATGCGATCCTCAATGGTCTCCACGTGCCCGAACATCATCGTGGCCGACGAATTCAATCCCAGCCGATGAGCCACGTCCATCACCTCGAGCCAATCGCTGCTCATCGCCTTCAATGGAGAAATGCGCTGGCGCACGCGGTCGACAAGAATTTCACCGCCGCCGCCGGGTATGGACCCGAGACCCGCCGCCTTGAAATCGCCGATGATTTTTTCCAACGGTTCATTGAACACTTCGCGAAAATGAATGAACTCGCTCGGGCTGAAGCCGTGAATGTTGAAATTCGGAAACTTGTTTTTAACGTGCGACAGTAAATCGAGATACCATTGCTTCGTCAGCTTCGGATGATGGCCGCCTTGCATGAGCATTTGCGTGCCGCCCAATGCAATCGTCTCCTCGATTTTTTTGTCCATCTCATCGAACGTGATGACATACGAATCGTCATCCTTCTCGGTGCGATAGAACGCGCAGAACTTGCAATACACATTGCAGACGTTCGTGTAGTTGACATTGCGATCAACAATGTAAGTGACGATGTCGTTGCCGCGCCCGTCGTAAGCCGACTGCCGCGCGAGTTGCCGGCGGCGATCCGCCAGCGCGCCGAGTTCTTCGAGCGGCAGACGATACAGCCGCAGGGCTTCAACCTGATTGATGCGCTGGCCATCCCAGACCTTCTGCAGCAGCTCGTCCAATGACGCGTCGTAAATCACTGCCGCAAAATAGTTGAATTAAGTGCCGGTAACAAGCCAAGCTAAGAATGGCCGAATCAGTGTGGCCGCAGAATCGATTCTACACTTTACGCCGATAATTCTGCGGGTAAGGCGTCTCGCTCGCGACCGCCGCGATGATAACCAGGATTGCCAGAATCAAACCGTTCGCCAAATACGCCACTCGGGAAGGACCGGAAGTGTCCAGCGCGAATGCCGAAGCATACAACCAGCCGCCCAGAAGTATCAGAAACATTCTCAGCAACCCGTTTCGCGAGCTGGCAAGCGTCACCAGAATCAAAGCAATTCCCGTCGCGATATTGTTCACAATGGCGTCGTGGTGAGAGAGACCCAACACA
>DASZPR010000589.1:0-3744 GCA_035550235.1 Verrucomicrobiia bacterium
GGTTATCAGCGGCTCATGCTCTCACCGGGCGTGGAATTTCACCTGCATCCGGTCAAAATTTACGCGGACGCAGAATTTCCGGTGCTGCAAAATTTCACCGGCAATCAGGTCGCCGCATCAGTGCTGTTCAAGGCGAGTATCAGTTGGACGTTTTAAGCAGGAAACAAGGAGATAAAAAATATGAAAAAAACCAAATCCATGATCGTGATGCCCCTCCTGGCGGCCTTGGCAATCCTGGCGCTTACCAGCCGGGCGGACGACCAAAAAACTGAAAAGCCAAAATCATATCCGTTGAATACGTGCCTCGTCTGCGGGATGAAACTCAGTGAAATGGGCAAGCCATACGTGTTCGTTTACAAAGGTCAGGAAATTAAAGTCTGCGATAAATCTGAGAAAACGGAATTTGACAAAAGCCCCGCCAAATACCTGAAGAAGCTCGCTGAAGCCGAAGCGAAAATGAAAAAGTGAAATGGTTGAGAATGTCTTTGATTGACAAAAATTCCGCCAATTAACAAAACAAATATTTATCGGGCGAATATTGATATTCCACTGCCAAGATTTGATGATTCAACCCGTGCTGGTTCGTGTCGCCGCGATATTGGTCCGAATGCGACAACGAAACGTTTTTGCAAAAACGCCTCGATGAGATCCTGGAGCCGTTATTCCGGGAGCACGTGAATCCGGATCTTTCGCCTCCCGGTTCGCGAGGGTGAGTTTCGAACCACCTGCTGGTTCCGCAAGGTTTCCGACGCCCCACGCCGTTCGAAACGGGCGTTTCGGTGAATCGCGGCTGAGGCTACACTACTCGGCATTCCGCCTCTGTGCGGGTCGAGGTCGCCCGTTGGCTCATCACGATGGTGTACGATCATTACAAACAGCATGTACAGGCCGCGCTCACGGACATACAGCACGACTACCATGTGCGGAGATATTTCAACACCGGATGTGCGCTTGGATCACAACAATTGCTTGGAGGCGCTATGGTACGCGACCATGCCTCTCTCGTAAAAAAACGCCGATGAACTCATCACGGCCAAAGGTATGAAGCATGGCAGGCTACGGTTACCACAACAGGCGAGGAATTATCAGTCTCGTGCGTAACACGGATCAATCGTTGGGCGAATATAAAACCTACAAAGATCACGCGGCAAAATGGACTCTCTTGAACCCAGCCGCTTTGTATCCCTTTTTGTATCTCGCGCAGCTTCAACACGGCAACTGCTTCAACCGCTCCTGGATCGCCGCCACGCAATCCGCCACACTCATCTGGTCCGTGCGCAATTCCAGCTCCGGCTGCAACGGCGGCTCGTACGGCGCCGAGATGCCCGTGAAATTCTGAATCTTCCCCGCGCGCGCCTTCGCATAAAGCCCCTTCGGATCCCGTTGCGCGCAAATTTCCACCGGCACATTGAGATACACCTCCACGAATTTTCCCGTCGGCGCAATGCTCCGCGCCAGGTCGCGATCCGAGCGATAAGGCGAAATGAACGCCGTGATGCAAACAAATCCCGCCTCCGCAAATAATTTCGCCACCTCGCCGATCCGCCGGATATTTTCCTTTCGGTCCGCCGGCGAAAATGCCAGGTCCGAGCAAAGCCCGTGGCGCATATTATCGCCATCGAGCACAAACGCGTGTTTCCCCTGCGAAAACAACACCCGCTCCAGCTCCGTGGCGATGGTTGATTTCCCCGCCGCGCTCAACCCCGTCAACCACACCACGCAACCCGAATGTTGATTTTGCCGCGCGCGATCCTCCGCCGTGACTTTGCCGCGCGTCCACGTAATGTTGTCGCTCTTGTGAGTCGATTCGCCAGTTGCCATTATGCCAGTGAACCCGTTCCGAGCGCGCTTTGTCCAGCCGGAACACACTCTGCGGGAAACTGATTTGCAGAAGCGCGGCATTGGCGAACATATCGAAACATCTGCGTTCCCCTGCGCCATCTTCGGGCGTTTAAACCACGGCCCGAAAACAAAAAAGCTCATGACAGGCTCTGATGCGCTCCGCCCTTACTGAGCCGTTTCATTACGGGATGACTCTGCCTTAAATTAAGGCAAGCCTGCCCGCTTCGACCACCTGGATCGGGTTTGGATATTTGCGGAAGCGGCTATTTCTCAATTTTCCACGATTTTAACGCTAAGGCACATCGGCTGCTCCGTTTTCGACCATGGCCCGCTGGAGAACATTCGTCGGTTCCGTATTGCCGTCCGAGCTCTGCTTCGCGCGGGTCGCGGCTTCGTGCGCGGGCGCTACCAATATCGAAACTCAACTCCGCTTGCTCCCGTCAGCCCCGCGTGAAATCGAAATGGTGGTAGCGTCGAGTTGCGCTCGAACTCACGAGGACAAGCAGGTCACTTTTGACAAAGCCGGACGCGTTGATGTATTCTGTTCCACCCACGCCAATATGCATTGTATCGTTCTCGTCCTGGATAATCCTTACTTCGCGATAGCCGAGAAAAACCAACGCATGCCTCCGCAGACCAAGGAAATCACAGTGCCGGCTTCCGGCGAAGTCAAAGCGGACTTCGTTCTCGGCATCACTGGCCTCCCTCAATATTAAAATAAACGATGGGCCGACTTCGCAAATTACTCTCCGTCAGCTTCCGGGCCAAAGTGCTCGTGCCGGTGATTTTTGTGATGATCTGCCTGCTCGGCATCACAGCGTGGGTCGTCAATCGGAGCATCACCGAACAGTACGAGGCCGAGGCCAAACGGACTTTGGCCAGCGCCGATCAAAGTTTTACCTATTGGCAAAGAAACCGCGCCAAGACCCTTATCCTGCGTGTCCGTGATCTCAGAAATGAACCTCATTTCAAGGCGACACTAAGCCCGAAGGATCCCGCCACCGTGCGCCATGCGCTGCCTGACTTGCTGCGGGCCGCGGGCGAGGATGTTAAAATTGTTTTCTTCATAAATAATCGGGGAGGGCTGATTGACAGCGCCAGCCGCGATGAGTTGCTTTCCGCGACCGATTTTGCAGCGGCCAGCTCCAATGCCGTGAATTACGCCCTTCGCGGCGAGGATCACCTGGACACCATTCACGTCGGCGAGAAATTATACGACATCGTTTCCATCGCGGTCTCGGATGTGGAGGGGAATCAGGCGGGCGCCTTGACGTTTGGCATGGAAATCAGCCGTGACGAAGCCGTGGAAATCGGTGGCTTCACTCGCAGTGAAATCGTCCTGCTTGCGGACAACGAAGTCGTCTTCAGCACGCTTTCCTCGTCAGACGCGAACCGCCGTCTCGTCACGATATTCAAGGAACTGTCCGCGTCGTCGCCGGGATCCCCCCACGGGTTGAACGTCACCAAGGCGGTGGTGTTTGACGGCCAGCATTATTATTGCGCCAGCAGGCGATTCAGCGCCTCCGCGAGTTCGCTCGGTATTTTGTTGCTTCATTCCTACGAGAAATCATGGGAGTCGTTGCAAAAGACACAGCAAATTCTTATCGCAGCCAACGCCATCGCCATCCTGCTCGGTTCCTTGCTCGTCTGTTTCCTCGTCGGCCGCGTCACCCAGCCCCTGCGTGATTTGCGCGATACCGCCGAAGCCGTCGGTCGCGGCGATTTCTCCCGCCGCGTCGAGGTGCGTTACGAGGACGAATGCGGCGAACTCGCCCGCGTGTTCAACCAGATGACCCACAACATCAAACAATCGCGCGAAACCCTGGAGTCCACCGTCGAGACCCTCAAGACTACCCAGGCGCAATTGATTCAAAGCGAAAAGCTTTCCGGCATCGGCGAATT
>DASZPR010000590.1:0-8196 GCA_035550235.1 Verrucomicrobiia bacterium
GGGTGTGAATCGCATCAAAGGCGCCGTCGAATCGCGCCCCGACTGGTGCATCTCGCGCCAGCGCACGTGGGGCGTGCCCATCCCGGCGTTTTACGACGCCAAAGGTGAGCCGATGCTCGATGCGCAAATCGTCCGCAACGCCGCTGACCTCGTGGAAAAACACGGCTCGAATGTCTGGTTCGAGAAATCCGCCGCCGAACTCTGGTCGCTGCTCAAGCCGAAGGATTGGAAAGGCCCCGAAGCCGTCGCCAAATCGAACGACACACTCGACGTGTGGATTGATTCGGGCAGCTCATCGCGTGCGGTCATTGCGCGACGCACGGAAATTCGCGGGAAGGACAAACCGTTCCAGGCCGACATGTATCTCGAAGGCTCCGACCAGCATCGCGGTTGGTTCCAATCTTCCCTGCTGCTGTCGCTCGCCGGCAACGGCGCTGCGCCGTTCAAGACCGTGCTCACGCACGGCTTCATGGTCGATGCCGATCGCGAAAAAATTTCCAAGAGCAAACAAGGCCAGGGCGGTTACGAGAAACCGCAAACCGCCGAAGCCTATGTGAAACGCTACGGCGCGGACATTATTCGCCTTTGGGTTTCGTCGCAGGATTTCCGCAGCGACATCGTCGTGAGCGAGGAGCGCATTGCCAAGGTTGCCGAAACCTATCGCGGCATCCGCAACGCGCTCCGCTATCAGCTCTCGAACATTTACGATTTCGATCCCGCGAAACATTCCGTGGCCGACGACAAACTCACCGGCCTGGACCGCTGGATTCTCGGCGAGTTCGCCAAGCTCGAAAAAGAAGTCGTCGAAGCGTTCGACAAGTACGAGTTCCACGTCGTCTACCAAAAGGTCAGCCAGTTTATCGCCGTCGAACTGTCGTCCATCTATCACGACGTCATCAAGGACCGGCTTTACACCGACGCGGCCAATTCCCATCGCCGCCGCTCCACCCAAACCGCGCTGCATCGGCTCGTGACCGGCCTCTGCAAAATGCTCGCGCCCGTTCTCGCGTTCACCGCGGACGAAGCGTGGGATTTCGTGCCGGGCAAAACTGTGGAGTCCATCCATGGCACCGGCTGGCAACCGTCAGATATTGTTGTTTCAGAATCCGAATTGAATATTTGGAAAGCCCTATTTGCAGTCCGCGACCTGGCTCTTCCTGAATTGGAAAAAGCTCGCCAGGCAAAATTAATCGGAAAATCTTTGGATGCTAAAATTGAGATTCCCAAAACACACTTGGAAGCGCAGATGGGGCGGTTGGACGACCTGCGAGAGTTGTTGAACGTGTCTCAAATTCGGCTGACTGATTCGGAGACTCCTATCGTTTCCAAAGCCGACGGCGTGAAATGCGAGCGCTGCTGGCATTGGGAAACCGACGTGGGCTCCGCCCCGGAGCATCCCACCATCTGCGCCCGCTGCGTGGAAGCGGTGAAACAGGCCAAAGGCTGAGGTCAATACACCGGCACGAGGTAAGCCTCTTTGAAATCCGGGCCGGGGAGACTGAGGTCGATCTCAAGTTCCCAATAGACCGTTTCCGGCCCGCTCAAGCACGTTGCGGGCAGTCCTGCCGGCGGTTGAAACTCCAGCTCAATATTTTTGCCCGGTGAAAAATTTTCCGGCCGTTCCAGCGTCCACACACCGTGCCAGCGTTCCTCATGAACAAGATACCGCGTGCGATCCCTGCCGACACTGCTGGTCTCGTAAAATTCACGGACGCAACGCAGCGTGAACGTGCCCTGGTTCGCCCGCGTGATTCCGGGCGGCGTCCACCAACGCACGGTCATGGGTTCGTTCGCGTGGTAGGGAAATTGCACAAACTCAATCCGCGAATTGCCGAAACGCACGGCGCGGCTGATGGCCATTAAAGTTTGCCAGAGGGTATATACCAGCAACAGGTCAAACAGGCTCACAACGATTTTTACCAGCCAGGGGCCGTGCGCGCCCCAGGCCCACCAGTTGAACATCGAAAGGAAAAGCGCGAGAAATCCGGTGCCGGCCACACCCTTGATCACCTTCGTCCAACAATGCGAACGGAAACCGCGCGGGTCCCAATCGTAATCCTCCAGGGCCGGTTCGCTGACGTGCCGTTCAAGCGCCACGGCGCGATGACGATTCGCGCGCCATTGCCCCCAGGCCATGCTCCAAATCATCAAGCCCCCGAAACCAAATACCAAACCGAAGGCGACGAGCACAAAATACGGAGCGTGCACAGAAGACGCCTTGACCGGCACGACTTTCAGGCCGATCAACGCGACAAACACGCCGATTCCCGTGAAAGGCACCCCAAAAAGAAACATCCCCCAGGTGGGAAGACCGGTTTGCGAGCCGCGCTTCTCGATTACGCCGGTGAGCCGGCGCGTTTCGTCGGATTGCGTGTAATTTCCCAAACCCATCGGGAGCACAATAGACACGCGTGGCGGGCGGGCAAACCAATTCTTACGCACCAATAATCATCCACGCGCCCCACGCCACGAACAGCACGCCGGCGATTTTCCCCACCAACAGCCCGCGCGGCGCGATTTTTTCGATCAACACCAGCACCGTGAGGATGGCGATCCACCAGACATTCATCACGCCAGCGACGAACAGCAGCAGCATCAGAAACCAGCAGCAGCCGGCGCATTGCGCGCCGTGCTTCAAGCCCATCGCGAACGCGCCCCATTTTCCCTCGCGCCAACTCGTCAGCAAAAAATTCAGCGGCGAACAACAAACCGTAAGGCAGGAATTCTTGAGCGGCGTCCACTGGAAAATTCCCGCCGCGATGAGCAACGCGCCTCCCAGCCACGGACTCGTGCTCACCATCATCGGCGAAAGCAGCGCCTTCGCGTGCAACGCCCATTGCATCACCGCCGCCACCGCGCTGAATCCGGTCCATACCGCGAGATAACCCAGAAGGAAAACTCCCGTCGCCACAAACGGCCGCTCCTGTTCGCGGCGATTGCGTTGCACCTTGGCGAACGTCAGGATCATCGGCGTCGCGGAGGGCAGCATCATGGCGATCATCATTTCCGTCCACATCAGGAACAGCGGCGCGAGCGTCGCCGGCGACCACGGCGAGATGTCCGGCCCGGACATATTCATGCCCGCGCAGCAACACGCGCCGGTGAGGGTCATGCCGCGCGCTTCGCGGACCATGTAACCCCACGAAAGCAGGATTGTTCCCGCCAGTGCCGCGAGCACAATCAACCGGTCACGTTTGAGGATGGTTTCCATTTGTTAGTCGTAGGACGGGCATCCTGCCTGCTTCCATTGGGTTTTCGAAAGACAAATATGGAGACAGGCTGGAAGCCTGTCCTACGTTCTCAATTCCCACGCCTGGACAAAATCCGCTTCCAGACTCCATTTGATTTTATCACTCATAAGTTGTTTGCTGCGCAGAGTGGCTGGTGGTTCCGGTGTGAAGATTTTAAGCCCGTGAATTGCCGGCGGCAACTTGAAACGCCACCCTCCGAAAGGGATCGCATCCTGACACCGCCCGTTCGTAGTTCCGCCTTCAGGCGGTTCGGAAGCGCAGCCGCCCCGCCGCTTTGTAGAATGGTCGCGGAGCGACCTCGGAAATTGGCCGGTCACGAAGTGGTTGGAAATTCCGGCAAGCCGTCCACGTCCTGAAAGAGGGTGTTACGAATCAACTCCGAAGTGGTTGGATGTAGAAGGTGTTACGCCAAAAAAATGGGGTGAGATGATTTGAGCGCGACATGTCGTGGCATTTTAGTTTAGTCATGGTCATGAGCAAGTCGCTTCCTGCGGTTGGATCGGTTGCTTTGCTGGAGATTTTGACCGGCTTTGTTCCGGATGATTTTATCAACACTCGTTGGCCGGTTCCGCATCGAGGCGGACGACGCTTTCGTTTTAGCGCGGCGCAACTGTGGCGGGTACATTTGCTGGCAACGCTCGCTGGTTGCCGGAGTTTCAATGCTGTGCAGCGCTCATTGATGGAGCAACGTCCTCTGCGGCGCTTTGCGCATTTGCCCAATGAGCATTCCGTTCCGGACATTCGCATGCTGCATGAGTTCCGATCGCGCTTAGGAACGGGCGGCTTCCGCTCCATCAACGATCACTTGGTGGAACAGGTCCTCCTGGCGGCACCACTGCGCGACAAAACAGTCGGACTCATCGACGCCACGGATTTGCCCGCGAGCACTCGCGATAAAAAAAAGACGGTCAGCCTTGGACCGCCCGCAGAGCCGCTTTGGGAGCGCGTTCATTAAAGCCGGGTCATACACGCTTTTTCGTCGGCTATAAAAAACATACGCTGCGGCTGTGGATCAGTGGCTTTGAACCTTTTGTTTTATTGGCTCCGTTAGTGACTTGGGCCGCGCCAGCCAGCGTGCCGGAGAGCTATCTGCTCAAACCCAGCATTCAATATTGCCAACGACGCCTGGACTTCATCCCTGACTTTATTGTGGGTGACATGGGCTACATTCACCAAGGCACCAAGCGTGAGTTACGTATGCAATACAGGGTCGCGATGCTGACCAAACTCAAAGCTGACATGAAACGGCAGTGCGATTATGTCGAAGAAAAACCCTTACACTGTCCACAAGGTCAGGAACTCCAATGGATCGGTTACGACGAAGGGGATGGGCATCATTATTTTGCCCCGCCACCTCAAACTTCGCTCTGCGGTTCATGCTGGGAGCAGAGCCGGTGTCAAAAACAGTTCTCAATCTCAGCCGACGTCCACGAAACATTCTTTGGAATGCTCCCTCTCAATACCTCGCTGGCTCAACGGCTGATCCATTCCGTCCGCTCCTGGATTGAACCAGCCCAATCTTTTGAAAAGAATCAACTGGGACTTAAAATGATGTTCTTAAACAGTCTCCATCTTTGCTGGCTCGTTTCGCTCATCGCCGACAGCGCTACACTTTTACGACTGCTCGCCATCCTCAAAGATCCGCCCTCCCACCCCATGCTCGAACCTCTTTTCTCAACCCAAATCCAACTTCCCTTGGCTTAACGCCATTCTTGAACCCTTCGCTTTTTGCCAATGAATTCAACAATCTTCAAAACTGATTCGTAACACCCTCTGAAAGGACGTTGGAAATGTCGCTTTTTCCATTGTCCTTTCAGGACAATGCTACTCTATTCCGCAATACCAGCCACTTCGTGGCTGCTAATTTCCATCGACGCTCCGCGACAGGAGATGTTTTCTACAAAGCGCCCCCCACCGGCTGCCGTTTGGTCCGCCTCGGCCGAACAAAAAGGCGTGCGGAGGCACTGAACGATAAGTCATTTTCGAGCGTCACCGTGAACGCGAGGCGCGGTTCAATGCGCCCGTCCCTGCTTGTAAGGAAAAATAATTTGACGAGAAACCCGTTCCTACCTACCGTTCGGTAGGTTCTAATGGCCATACACGCCCTGAATTCAGAGACGCGCGCGGATATTTTGCGCGCCGCGCTCAAGAAATTTGCCCATAGCGGGTATGCGGCGGCGTCGGTGCAGCAGATTGTCGATGAGGCAAAGGTTTCCAAACCGGCGCTGTATTATTATTTCGGCGATAAAGCGCGGCTGTTCCAGTCGCTCGTCGACGAGGCGCATGATGATCGCTTGCGCCTGATGCAGGCGGCGGTCGGGCGGGGGAAGGATTTGAAGACGCAGTTGACTGAAATCCTGACGGCCTCGTTTGATTATTTGCAGCAGAACCGCGAGTTGATGCGGATTGCGTTTGCGACGGCCTTTGCCGCACCGGGCGAAATGCCCGACGGCTTGCGCTATTCGGATAAGTGCGAGCGGAATTTTGAATTTGTGCATTCGGTGGTCAAAAAGGCGCTGAGCGCGGGAGAATTGGACAAACGGTTCGACAGCCGCGAGCTTGCGTTTGGATTTTACGGCCAACTCAATGCGTATCTGGTGTCGCAATTGTTGTGTCCGGATTGCCGGTTGGACCACTCCGCAGCCCGGCGGATTGTGGAACTGTTTTTGGCTGGCGCCTCGGCGAAAAAGCGCGGGAACTGAAAACTCATTGGGAACTCGGATATTGATGTTATGAAATTGAAAATTGTACTCGCCATTGGCGTCGTGCTGCTGGTTGTCGGCGCGCTCGCCGGCACCAAATTTTTGCAAATCAAAAAGCTGACCTCCATGCCATGGGCGCAGCCGCCGGAAACCATTTCGTCCGCCGTGGCGCATCCGGAAAAATGGCAGGACACACTTTCCGCCGTCGGTTCCATTACCGCCGTGCAGGGCGTGACGATGACGCCGGAACTCGCCGGCACCATCAGCGAAATCGCCTTTGAATCCGGCGCAGTCGTTAAAAAAGGCGATCTGCTCGTGAAGTTTGATACCGGCACGGAGGAGGCTCAACTCAAGGCGTTGAATGCCCAACTCGAATGGGCGAAATTGAGCCTGGAACGCGCGCGCAAACTCCGCACGGACAGCACCGTCTCCCAATCCGAGCTCGACCAGGCCGAGGCGTCGTTTCAACAAGCCAAGGCCAATGCCGATGCCGTCCAGGCTGTGATCGATAAAAAAACCATCCGCGCGCCCTTCGACGGCAAGCTGGGCATTCGCCAGGTAAATCTCGGCGAATATGTGGACGCGGGAAAGCCCATCGTGTCCCTGCAATCGCTCGCGCCGGTTTACGCGGATTTTTCGCTGCCGCAACAGGTTTTGTCGCAGATCAAAACCGGCATGACGGTGCGGGTCTCGATGGACGCCTACACCAACAAGCAATTTGAAGGCACGCTCACGGCCATCAATCCGGACCTGGACTCATCGACCCGCAGCGTGCGCCTGCAGGCCACGTTCGCTAATGCCGACCACTTGCTGCGGCCGGGAATGTTCGCGCGGATTGAACTCGTGTTGCCGAATACGGAGGACGTGCTCGTGATCCCCGCCACGGCCGTTCTCAGCGCGCCGTATGGCGATTCGGTTTACCTGATTGAACCAGGCACCAATGCTCCCGCAGGCACGAACGGTCCGGGGCTGGTTGCCAAGCAGCAATTCATCCGCGTAGGCCGTGCACGCGGGGATTTCGTGACGGTGGAAACCGGATTGAAAGCCGGAGACCACGTGGTGAGCGCGGGGTTGTTTAAATTGCGCAACATGGCTCCGGTCGTTGAGAACAACGACCTTTCGCCGAAGCCAATGGAAAAACCGAAGCCGTCGGATAGCTAAGCCGAAGCACCGGGAAAATTGTTCATGAAGTCTTTTACCGATCTATTCATCAAGCGGCCGGTGCTCGCCATTGTGGTGAACCTGGTGATCCTGATCGCCGGCATCCAGGCGATCAGCACGGTCAACGTCCGCCAATATCCGCGCAGCGAAAACGCCACCATCACCATCAAGACGGTGTACGTGGGCGCGAGCGCCGATCTCGTGCGCGGATTCGTCACCACACCGCTCGAGCGTTCCGTCGCGGCGGCGGATGGCATCGATTACATCGAGTCGCAAAGTGCACTCGGTCTCTCGACGATTACGATTCACCTGAAGCTCAATTTCGAGGCCAACAAAGCGTTGGCGCAGATCAGCTCCAAGGTTGACCAGGTGCGCAATGATTTGCCGCCGGAAGCCGAAGTCCCCGCCCTCGATGTGGAATCGGCTGACACCCAGTACGCGCTCGCCTACTTGAGTTTCACCTCGGACATTCTCGAGGCGAATCAAATCACGGATTACCTGGTGCGCGTCGTGCAGCCGCGCCTCACCGCCATTGAAGGCGTGCAACGCGCGGACCTGCTCGGCGGGCGCACCTTCGCCATGCGCATCTGGCTCAAGGCCGATCGCCTCGCCGCCTTGAATATCAGCCCCGACCAGATTCGCCAGGCCCTCGCCAATAACAACTTCCTTTCCGCCGTGGGCCGCACCAAGGGTTCGCTCGTGCAAGTGAATCTTTCCGCCAACACCGATCTTCGCTCAGTGGACGACTTCAAGAAATTAGTCATCCGCCAAAGCGGTGATCAACTCGTGCGCTTGAGCGATGTGGCGGACGTCGTGCTGGGCGCGGAAGATTACGACAGCGAAGTGCGCTTCAGCGGTGAACGCGCCGTGTTCATGGGCATCTGGGTATTGCCGAATGCCAATTCGCTCGACGTCATCAAGCGTTGCCGCGCGGAAATGGAATCCATCCAAAAGGAATTGCCGAGCGGCTTGACCGGCCGTATCGCCTATGACGCGACGAGCTACATCGATGACGCCATCCACGAAGTGATTCACACGCTCACCGAAACACTCATCATCGTCGCGATTGTCATTTTCCTGTT
>DASZPR010000591.1:0-8012 GCA_035550235.1 Verrucomicrobiia bacterium
ATTGTGGAAAAGACGAGCGCGTATTGGATTTTGTTTTCCATCCCTCGCGTGTCGGTCCGGGCGGATGTGTTGGAATTTACGCCGAATCGGCCGTTGCTCGTGCTGCCGCATCCACCGACGGAGACGCCCATGGGCCCGGGAAAACCGCCGGCTGGCAAGTCGGAAGGGCAGACGCTCTGATTGGGAGCATCCAACATCGAACAACCAACGCCGAACCTCCAGTCGTGGCCGCGTGCTTGGAAGTTAGTGGAGGTTGGATATTTTCATTTCTCCCAATTTTCAAAACCCTTGAAACGTGAGTAAGTGCCGCGCTTCAACTAATAACCCCAGCCACCAGGCGAGGAAAATTCCGCCGCGCAAATAAAACCAAATCGCGCAATAGCCAAAGGCGATTCGCAAAATCAGAAGTTCCAACAGTAATGGCACGGGCAGGGTGGTGGGCGAGGAATTCGATTTGAGCGCCAGCACCAGGACGTTGAGCGCCACGGTCAGCCAGGTAGCCACGCGTTCGTTCCGGGATAATCGGATTGCCCATGCGAATGGCGCAAACAGCAAAAATAGTTGCGTGAACGAGAGCGAGAATAGCGTGTGTGCCAGCCAGTGCGTGAAGTCGAGGGGGTAATCCTGCGGGTTGCGGACGCGCAATTCAGGATCGAGCAGCCAATGCATGCCGAGCGCGGTGATGAGTCCAATAAGCGTGGCGGTGGTGAAAATTGCCGGCTGGATGTGGAGCGTGAACAGGGGGCGACGGGTGTACTCCATGTGCCAGGCGAAAACGAAGGCCCACAGCACAAATCCACAACACTCCATGTGCCAGGCGAAAACGAAGGCCCACAGCACAAATCCACAACAGAAAATAATGGCTTCGGGATACCAGACCGAGAATGGGCGTTTATCCCAGAGCAGGATGCGCGGCAATGACAACGCCGCGCTGACAGCCGCGGCGGCGGCCGCAGAGGCGACGACCGACGGTTGAGCAAGCCTGCGCACGGCTAATGTTTAATCGAGACGCGGCTCGCGCGGCAAGTTTTGATCGAGAAACGGAAGTCGCGAATAAGGAAAGCCGGAAGAAAGGAAGACGATTGATCACCTTGCGGCGAAGGCGATTTCAGCCCCGAATTTGTCGTCCGGTCGGGTCTTCGTCGGCGGAGTGTATTCGACGGGCAATTCCAAAGTGAACACGGCGCCTTTGCCGGGGCCGCCGCTGGTGGCGTTGAGTGAGCCGCCCATTTCCTTGGCGGCCAAAGCGCCGCTGTGCAGGCCGAAGCCGTGGCCGTTTTTGCGCGTGGTGAAACCGTAGGAGAAAATGCGCGTCACATTTTCGACTGGAATGCCCACGCCGTTGTCGATGATTTCAATACGGATATGCTTGTCATCTACGGCGCCGAGGCGGACGCGGATGATGCGGTTTGCGGGGTCATTGGGGTCGCACGCGTATTTGGCATTGCCGAGCAAATTGACGAGTATCTGAATGACTTTGTGCCGGTCGACGGCAATCTTCGGCACTTTGGAATAATCGCGGACGATTTTAACGGCATGGCGCTGAAACGCGGCCTCGTGCATGCGCAAGGAATCCTCGATAAGCTCGGACGGATTGACGATTTCGATGACGCCCGAGACCTTGGCGTAGGATTGCTGCATGGCGACGATTTTTTTGATGTGCTCGACGTTTTTCGTGAGCGCCTCGACTTCGTCCTGGACGGTTTCCCTTTCCTTGCTGAGGATGACGAAGAGGGCTTCGAGGAAGCTGATCAACTTCGTTCCTTTTTCTTCCTCCTTGAAGAAAGCGCTGAGATCGGAGCGGTTTTCCTGCAGGAGGGAAATGACTTTGGTGAGGCGCTCCAGGTTGGAACTGCGGACCTGTTCGCCGACCACGGAGGCGGAAACGTTCACACTGTTCAGGACATTGCCCACGTTATGGAGCACGCTGGTGGCGACTTCCGCCATGCCGGCGTGGCGGGAGGTTTCGAGGAGTTGTTTGTGCAACAACTCCATCTCAGCTTCCCATTTCTTGCGCTCGGTGATGTCGCGATTGATGCCGGCGAGACCGATGATTTTGCCGCTGTCATCGCGCAAGGGGACTTTGGTCGTGCGGAACCAGCAGGTGTCGCCATTGGCGAAAGTGAGACATTCCTCGCCGTTATATTCCTTGCCGGACTGGAGCAGTTCGAGCTCGGGTCCGCGGAACTGCTCGGCTTTTTCGCGCGGGAAACAATCGAAATCGGTTTTGCCGATGGAACTGGCGGGATCGCTGAACCCGAGATAACGGGCGTGTGCCAGGTTATCGATGATGACACGGCCTTCGGTGTCCTTGACGAACACCGCGTCCGGCAGATTGTCGATCAAGGTGCGGAGGAGATTGCGTTTTTCGGCGAGCTCGCGGGTGCGCTCGCGGATTTTGTTTTCGAGCGAAACGTTGGCGGCTTCAAGCTGCTTTTCTTTTTTTCGCAAATGACGAGTGCGCCAGCCGTAAATGCCCGAGAGACACAGCAAAAAAGCGGCGACGCATACCGTTTGGAACCAGGCGGTCTGGTAGAACTCCGGCGGCAGTTCGATGGAGTAACTCGCGCCATGAGTGTTCCAGACGCCGTCCACGTTGGCGGCTTCGACGCGGAAAGTGTATTTGCCGGGCTTGAGATTCGCGTAAAGCGCGGAACGTTGGGAGCCACCGTCTATCCAATCGATATCATAACCTTCCAGTTTGTAGCGAAAACGGATTTTTTGCGGCGCGATAAAACTGATGGCGGTGTATTGGAACGCGAGTTCACCCCCGCCGCGGGGCACGGTATTGGTGGTGGCGTGGGGGACGCCGTCGACTAAAACTTTCTGGATATAAACGGGTGGTTCGACGGGATTGGTGGGGATGTGGGCCGGGTCGATTTCCACCGGGCCGAGTGGTCCCGGAAACCAAATCTTGCCATCGGCAGTTTTGCATGCGACCGCTTCTGTCTCTGTCAAATCAATGGTCCGCAAAGCATCCATGCCGTCGAACAAGCGCATGTCCAGGTTTGAGGACTTGCGGTCGGCGACCTCGTTGGCGCTTCGGAGGTTGACGCGGATGATTCCCGTGCTGCAAGCCATCCACAGATTGCCGAGGTTATCCGGAACGATGGAATTCACCAAAGGATCATCCGGCCCCAGGTGAACGCGAGCGACCTTGTTATTTTTGACGCGAGCCAGGCCGGTGACCTGGCCGATCCAAAGGGTGCCTCCATTGTCTTCGGTGATGCATTGCACGTCGGGGTCGCCCAAACCATCGGCGGCGGTCCAATGTTCAATAGTGTCGTCGTGAATGCGAAAGGCGCCGTTGGAACTGGCCACGAGCAGCGAGCCGTCGCGGCCGACCTGGAGATCTCGCACCCAATACAATTCAGGCGTGGCTCCCTTGAAAACATAAGGCGTAAGCTCGCTGCGGTTGATCCGAAACAACCGCCCGCCAATGCCGACAATGACACTTTGCCTGTCTTCAGCGAAGGCGATCGGCCACTCGCTCGGAGAGTAATGTTTAATAATCTTGCCGCCGGAATAAATGTAGATCTCGCGATTACCAGTGATGGTATAGACGTCGCCATTGCGGGCCTCGAACACGCGTTTGGTGTAGGTGGCGGTCCCGTTCGTGGGCTGCGGAAGATAGGAAGCGGTCTGATGGAGATAGTTATAGGCGCCGGTGCTGGTGGCACACCAGAGCCCGCCGTTGCTCGAGGCGCAAACGCCGTGGACCGCATCGTTCAACAAGCCGTCTGATGTTGAGGCGACGGGAAATTTCAACTCGCTGATTTGGGTGAGGCCATCGCGAGTTCCCACCCACAAGCTGCCTTCGCGATCTTCGAAGAGGGAATTTACGTGGTCCTCGGCCAGGCCGTTGGTCTTTCGGATGTATCGCGCCTCGCCGTTGTAATAGCGGATCAATCCATCGCCCGAGGTGCCGATCCACATGGCCCCGTGCTGGTCGGGCAACAAGGCCATAACTTCGGTGTAAACGGTCAAGGGATCATTGCGCTTGAAGTCGCGGTCGTAGACGCGCAAGCCGTAGGAAGTTCCCACCCATAGCCGCTCATCGCGGTCCATGGCAACCACTCGAATGCTCGTGTTGAGAAGTTCCGGCGCCGGAAACGGGATGAGTTTTCCACCTTCCAGGTAGAAGAGCCCTTTTTCAAACGTGCCGAACCACACGCGGTGCCGCGCGTCTTCGTACACCGTCTGAACCAGATTGACGTCACTGTTCAAAACGGGTTGATTCGTTTTCCCGCCAATCAAACCGAGGATGCCCAATCGATGTCCGATCCAGACGGTGCCATCCTGTTCTTCCGCAATGCCGGAAACGAACATCTGGTTATTGAGCCAATCACCACGGAACGATTCGAAGTGGTTCGAACTGTTGAGATAGCCGAAAGCCCCGGCGTCGAGCCCGAACCAAAGTCCGCCGCGCGGACTGGGCGTCAGGCATTTGACGCTCATGCTGCGCCAGCCGGGGCGATTTGGGATGGCCGTGCGAGTGAAATCAACTCCATCGAAGCAAACGAGCCCATTCTGTGTGCCCATCCAAAGATACCCATTGGTGGTTTGGGTGATGGCGCTGATGCGATTGAACGGCAAGCCGTTTTGCCGGTTCCAAGTCTGAATATTGTATTGGAAGACCGTCTTTGATGGGTCCAGTGCAAAAAGCCGCGGCCCGAAAAGTAGAATTACTAGTCCGGGTAGAAACCAACGCCGTAAGGGCAGGTGTTTGAGCAGAGCGGTCACAGCCAAGATGTTATCGGTTGAAATGGGCCGGGGTTTAGAAGTTTTTGTTCAAGAATTCCGCGGTTGAGAGTTGGATTTTAAGCACCTTAATCGTTGTGTTAAAGGTGGTTGTAAATTTGGCCGCGCCCATCTCCCACGTTTTGCCCGCTGCGGTTTTTATCAGGGAGAAACGACTTGATAAAAGCGGGCTTGGGAATTAGTCGGGGCTGGGTCGGTAAACTGATAGCGGCCGGAAGGGTTTTGGGCGGCGGGGCCGAGGATGTTCCATTGAGTCCACGGCAAGGCGACATTTGTGGAGGACAAGACGGTAAAATCGATGTTGGGAAGGATGGTGAAAGCAATATTCAAGGCGCCACCCGGTTGCGTGCGGCTCAGCCGCAGGATGGGGCGTTTATTCGCGGGCACCAATTGCCCCTCCACGGCGCCGATGTCCACATGCGGGCCGGACTGGCGCGGATAACCGCGTTGGTCAGTGATGAGCGAGGCGGCGGCGGCATCAAGCCCGGCATCAATGGCGGCTGAACCGGCGAGCGGCGGCATCGTTTGGGTGGGGCCGCCGTAATTGCCGAAGGACGCGAGGAGCGGATTGCCACCGGTGAGATTATTCGCGCCGGTAAATGGGCCGAGGATATCCGCAGCATTGGTGGCGGTGTTCCCGGCGACGATGGTATTAGTTAGGACAGACGCGCTCGAAGGATCTTGGGAAATTCCGCCACCGCTGCCCGCGGCATTACCACTAACAGTGCAATTGTTAAGCATATTGGTAGCACTGGCGTAAATGGCGATACCGCCGCCAGAGCCTCCGGTGGAATTACCGAAGAGGGTGCAATTATTGAGTGCGGCCTGGCCACCGCCAATGGCAAAGCCGCCACCGCTTTGAATCGCCGTGTTGTGGGAGACGGTTGAGTTGTTGATGGCGAGAATGCCGGAAAGCTGAGCGACGCCGCCTCCCGGATTGTTCCCGTCAAGAGTGCAGGTATTGATCGTAAGCGAGCCGACGTTGCAAAGGCCGCCACCGGTGTCGGCCGCAGAGGCGTTATTGGAAAACGTGCAGTTGTTGAACGTGTCGCTGCCAAGGTAATTATAGATGGCCCCGCCGGTGGTGCCTGCGGAATTCGCGGAGAAGGTGGAACTGTTGACCGCCAATAGGCTATCGGTGTCATTGTCGATGGCTCCGCCGTTGTTCGTCGCGAAATTGCCGGAGAGAATGCAGTTGTTGATCGCGACGGTGCTGTTGGTGGAGATGAAAATACCGCCGCCCGCTTCGGCGACATTGCCCGCCACAGTACTGTTGGCGAGTGTGAGGGTAACGCCGGCGTCCACCAGAATGCCACCGCCGTTGTCGGAAACGTTTCCGTTGGTGATGGTCAATGAATCGAGAGTGACGACGTTGCTCGCGGTGATTTCCAGCACGCGCGAGGCGCCGCTGGCATCGATGAGAACGCCACCCGCAAGACCAGAGGCGTCTATGCCGACACTGTTCGAGAGCGTGATCTGGCCGCTGGTCAAAAGGATGGTCTGACCGGCGAGGGTATTGGTGAAGCCGATGAGTGGCGGGGCAATAGCTGCGATCGCGCGGAGAGAGCCGGGCCCGTCGTCGTTGGTATTGATCACGAGAGACGGCTGGACTTCAACCGCGCCGATGTCCACGTGAGTGCTGGCCAGACGCAGGAAGCCGCGTTGATCGGTCGTAAAAAGATTGGTGACTGAATCGACGCCGACGTTGATGGCCGGAGAACCAGTCAACGGCGGCATGGTTTGGGTGAGGCCACCGTAATTGCCGAGCGGGGCGAGGAGCGGATCGCCGTTCGTTAGATTGTTCGCTCCGGAAATGTTGCCGAGGATGTTCGCGTTGCTCCGCACGGCGGTGTTCCCGGCGACGATGGTGTTGGTCAGGAGCGACAAGCTGTTATTCTCGTAGATGCCGCCCGCGCGGCGGTTGGCTGAGTTCCCACTGATGGTGCAGTTGTTCAGGATGTTGGTGCCGAAAATCGCATAGAAGCCGCCACCGTCAAAGAGAGCCACGTTGCCGGAAAAAGTGGAATTGTTGCACACGGCCACTCCGCCGTTATTGACGAAACCTCCGCCGGACGTGCTCGCGGCAATAGTGCAATTATTGACGGTGATCACGCTCCAATTGTCGACGCCACCGCCCTGGTCGGCAGGACAGGAATTGTCAAATAGAGTGGAGTTGATGATCGCGGCTGTGCCGCCGTTTGTGTTGATAAGGCCGCCGCCAAAGTTGGTGCCGGTATTTCCGGAGAGAATAGAACTGTCGAGTGCGAGGAGACTGTTATTCAGGTTAAAAATTCCGCCGCCGGAAGCAGCCGAATTGGCTGAGACGGTTAAGTTGGTCGCGATGAGCACCGAATCGAAATTTGCGATGGCGCCGCCGTCTTCCGCGGAATTAGTGGACAGCGTGCAGTGATTAAGGAGGTTGGTGCTGAAATTATTAAAGATGGCGCCGCCCCGTTGAGCTGAATTGCCGGTCAACAGGGAATCGATGATGGCGAGTGTGCTGTTGGTTTCATTGTCAATGGCGCCGCCATTGTTGGTGGCGG
Organism: Verrucomicrobiia bacterium; assembly: GCA_035550235.1. Lineage (GTDB taxonomy): Bacteria > Verrucomicrobiota > Verrucomicrobiia > Limisphaerales > DASXHY01 > DASXHY01. The sequence continues at coordinate 7,305 of DASZPR010000591.1, forward strand.
AATTACCGGAGAAAATGCAGTTGTTGATCGCGACGGCGCTGTTAGTGGAGATGAAAATGCCGCCGCCGGCTCCGGCAATATTGCTGGCCACAATGCAATTGGTGAGTGTCAGGGTGGCGCCGTTATCGACCAGGATGCCGCCGCCAATGTCGAAGACATTTCCGTTCGTAATGATCAGCGAATCGAGAACGACAGTGTTGCTGGAACTAATCTCCAGCACGCGCGAATTGCCGCCGGTGTCCATGGCGATCATGGCATTGGAGGAGACGATGGTCAGGTCGTTGGTGATGAGCAGTTGTCCGTTGGTGAGCGTGATGGTATTGGTGTCGTCGAGGGCAAAGACAATCGTGTCGCCGGAAACGGAATCGGCGATGGCCTGGCGCAATGTGCCCGGGCCCGCATCACTCGAATTGGTCACGGTGATCAGCCCGTCTGCGACAGCGAATTGGGCGAGAAAGCAACCGGTCAATGCGAGGGCGAGGCCTGCCAGCTCCGAAAGCCCCTTGATCACGCGGGTTGCTTTTTTCAACCGAATGTTACCGCTCATAATAGGCGAAAAAGGCGCGCAGGGCGAGATCAAACCCCCAATAAATACGGGGTTAATCCTACGCGGCGGATGGAGGTTGGCAATGTTTTAAAGCAAAAACTCGCAAGAATGACGGCCTCAATCTTTTACAGCGCGACTGGATTTCCCGTGATATAATCCTT
>DASZPR010000592.1:0-5994 GCA_035550235.1 Verrucomicrobiia bacterium
TTTCACCGGCCAATGGGCCGACCTGCCACTGGCCAAACTGCTCCCGCTGGTCAAACAAATGGGTTACGACGGCGTGGAACTTGCGTGTTGGGGCGATCATTTTGAACCGGACCGCGCGCTCGCGGAAACGGATTATTGCCGGAAGAAATGGGCGCTGCTGGAAAAACACGGCCTGACCTGTTTCGCGGCTTCCTCCCATCTCGTTGGCCAAGCGGTGTGCGATTTGATCGATGAACGGCATCAGGCCATCCTGTCGCCGGAGATTTGGGGTGATGGCCGGCCGGAAGGCGTCCGTCAACGCGCCGCTGAACACATGAAGACGACGGCCAAGGCCCTGCGGAAATTTTTTAATGCCAAATCCGGCGCGGATAAAAACCGCCCGGCGGTCTTGAACGGTTTTACCGGCTCATCCATCTGGCACGCCGTGTACTCCTTCCCGCCCACGAGCCAGGAATTTTTAGATCGCGGCTTCAAGGATTTTGCCAAACGCTGGACACCGATTCTCGATGTGTTCGACGGAGAAAATGTAAATTTCGCGCTGGAGGTGCATCCCACGGAAATTGCCTTTGACATCGCGTCAGCCAAACGCGCGCTTGAAGCGGTGAAAAATCATCCGCGCTTTGGCTTTAATTACGACCCGTCCCACCTGGGCTACCAGGGTGTGAATTATGTCAAATTCATCCGCGATTTTGGCGACCGCATTTTCCACGCGCACATGAAGGATGTCTGGTGGGGCCGCGGTGATGGCTCCGTGGGCGTGTTCGGCGGTCATACCGATTTTACGGACCCGCGCCGTTTCTGGGATTTCCGATCGCTCGGCCATGGGGATATTCAATTCGAGGACATCATCGTGGCGTTGAACGACGTGGGCTATCGCGGCCCGCTTTCGGTGGAATGGGAGGACGGCCGCATGGACCGCATTCACGGCGCCGCTGAAAGTTGCGCGTTCGTGCGCAAACTGGATTTTGCGCCCAACCAGGCGGCGTTCGACGCGGCGTTCGCGAAGAAGAAATAATTCCGCCCCAATATCCGTACGAGCCGTTTACTCTGATACCCGGTCGCGGGCGCGGTGCAAAATAAACTTTCATGAAACGCAAACTTCGCTACGGAATGGTGGGCGGCGGTCAAAATGCTTTCATCGGCGCGGTGCATCGCCTGGCGGCAAATCTTGACGGACAAATGGAACTGGTCGCGGGCGCTTTTTCGTCGGACCCGAAGAATTCGGCAGCCACCGGCGCGCAGTTATTTCTGAATCCCCAACGCGTTTACGGCAGTTACCAGGAAATGGCCGCGGCCGAGGCGAAATTGCCCGGGAACGAACGGATCGATTTTGTTTCCATCGTCACGCCGAATTTTCTGCACGCGCCTATTGCGACCACCTTTCTCAAAGCCGGCTTTCACGTCGTGTGCGACAAGCCGATGACGCTGAACTTAAAAGAGGCCCGCGCGCTGCGCAAGTTAGTTCGAAAAAGTGGAAAGGTTTTTGCACTCACCCACAATTACACCGGTTATCCGATGGTGAAAGAGGCGCGGGAACTCGTGCGCTCCGGCAAGCTCGGCAATATTCTGAAGATCGTTGCCGAATATCCGCAAGGATGGCTGCTGGATAAAATCGAGGCGCACGGCCAAAAGCAGGCGTCGTGGCGGCTCGATCCCAAACGCGCCGGCGCGAGCAGTTGCGTGGGCGACATCGGCACGCACGCGGAAAACCTCGGGCGCTACATCACCGGCCTGCACATCGAGGAATTGTGCGCGGAGTTCACCAGCTTCGTGCCGGGCCGCAGGCTCGAAGATGACGCCAACATGCTGATTCGCTACCGGGGCGGCGCGAAGGGGGTGTTGCATTGCTCGCAAATTTCCTGCGGCGAGGAAAATAATCTCAACATCCGGGTCTACGGCTCGCTCGGCTCGCTCGCCTGGCAACAGGAACATCCGAACGAATTGAAGTTCACCCCGAAAGGCGAGCCGGCGCGACTGATCCGGCGCGGCAACGGTTATGTCACCGACGTGGCGAAAAAATTCACACGCCTGCCATTTGGACATCCCGAGGCTTTCATCGAAGCCTTCGCCAATGTTTATCTGGAAGCGGTGGCCGCCATCCGGGCGAACATCGGAGGAAAGAAAGGTTCGTTTGATCATCCCACGGCGGATGATGGAGTGGAGGGGATGGCGTTCATTGAAACCTGCGTAAAATCCGCGAAGTCTGGTGGCAGGTGGACAAAATTCTCCCGGACTTGATCTCCAATCACGGCGCGCAAATCCCCCAATCAAATTCGTCTATGAAAAAAAACTTTTACGTCTCGCGCCGATCGTTTCTCACCCGTTGTGCATTAGCGGCGGCGGCGACCGGATTGCCTCTGTGGCTTGTGGAGCGTCAACTTTCCGCCGCCGAGACGGTGAAGCCCGTGACGAGTCCGAATGATCGCCCAGGCGTGGGATTGATTGGTTGCGGCGGCCAGGGAACCGCCGACGCCGGGAACGCCTCCGGTTATGGCGATATCGTAGCCGTGTGCGACGTGGATGATTCGCACGCCGCGCAAGCGGCGCGGAGATTCACTCAAGATGGCAAGTCACCCGCTAAATACAACGACTTCCGGAAATTGCTCGAGCGCAACGACGTACACGTCATCGTGCAAGGCACCCCGGACCACTGGCATACCCTGATCAACATCGCCGCGGCAAAGGCGAAGAAAGATATCTATGGCGAAAAGCCGCTGACGCTGACGATCGACGAAGGCAAACACGTCATCAAGGCGGTGCGCGACAATAAGGTCGTTTTCCAGACCGGCACCCAACAGCGCAGCAGCAATAGTTTTCGCCTCGCGTGCGAGTTGGTGCGCAACGAGCGGATCGGCAAACTGAAGGAGGTTCAAGTCTTTGTTCCGGCCGGCATCCGGGGCAACCATTTTGCCAAAGTTCCCGTGCCGGATGGATTCAACTACGAGTTCTGGCTCGGGCAGGCGCCGCAGGCGGAATATTACAAGGAGCGCTGCCATCAGAATTTTCGCTGGTGGTGGGATTATGCGGGCGGGCCGGTGACGGATTGGGGTGCACATCATAATGACATCGCCCGGTGGGCCATTGGTCTGGACGGTCCCACCCGCGTGGAGGCCAGCGTAATTACGCCGCCGTTGCCGGACGGCTACACGACTCCCAGTGAATACGAGGCCACGCTGACTTGGGGAAATGGAGTGAAGCAGATTGTCCGCACCACCACCGCAGACAGCCCGTACGGCGCGGTGCTGGATCCAAACGGCCAGCGCAATGGCGTGAAATTCATCGGGGCTGACGGCTGGATTTGGGTGAACCGCAGTGGCATTGACGCCAGCGACCGGCAGATTCTGCACACCCCGTTGCCGGAAAACGCCATGAAGCTGGAAGTCAGCAGGAATCACATGGGAAATTTCTTTGATGCTCTCAGTTCCCGGCGCGATCCGATTGCCAACGTGGAAAACGGCCACCGTTCGGCCTGCATTGGGCACCTGATCATCATCGCATTGCGCTCCGGTCTGAAATTGCAATGGGATCCGGTGAAGGAAATCTTCACCGGCGAGGGCGCGGATATCGCCAACCAACAGGTCGCTCGCGACATGCGCAAACCCTATGATTACAGTTTTGTCGGTTGACCTTTGATCCTCATGAAACCCAACACCCTCCCCCTTTTGCTGGCGATTTTTTTGGCCAATCCGCTCCCCCCATTATTTGCCCAAGCCCCGAGAAATGCCGAGGTCACGATCGATGGCGTGGCTGGGTTCCAGGACACCCCGCTGGAACCGAACGCGAAATGGCACGTCCACGATCCGGCGCGCCCGCAACCTCCCGTGGTCACCCCGGGCGGATCTTTCAGCCTCGGAGCGACCGCACCCTCGGATGCGGAGGTCTTGTTCGACGGCCACGGTTTGGAGAAGTGGCAGACGCTGCAGGGTTCGCCGGCGCTTTGGAAAACCAACGAGGATTATGTGGAGACCGCGCCGCGGGGCGGCAGCATCCGGACACGCGGCGCCTGGGCGGATTTCCAACTGCACGTCGAATGGGCCACGCCCAGTCCGGCGCGTGGCGAAGGCCAGGGGCGCGGCAACAGCGGCATCCTGATCAACAACATGTACGAAGTGCAGGTGCTGGATTCCTACCGCGCCAAAACTTATGCGGATGGCCAGGCGGCGGCGATTTACGGCCAGCAACCTCCGCTGGTCAATGCTTCCAAACCGCCGGGCGAATGGCAAAGCTATGACATTATTTTTGAGTCGCCCCGCTGGAACGACCAAGGGGAATTGACGAAAAAGGCTGTCATTACCGTGCTGCATAACGGCGTGGTGGCGCAGAACCATTACGAACTGATCGGCGGAACGGATGGCATCAACTCAGGCGTCCCTTACAAATCGGCTTCCAAATATCCACCACCGCATGCGCCGGAAGTTTTCATCGCGTTGCAGGATCATGCGAACCCCGTTCATTACCGCAACATCTGGATTCGTTCTCTTCACCTCGATCAAAACAAATAACCTTATCATGAGAATTCTCCTTTCCGTTCTTGCTCTCACCACGCTCACGGCCGGCGTGGCCATCGGTCAGGAATCGGCGGTCTCACCACACGCCGCAAAAAAATTGCTTGTGGTATCGGTCACCACGGGATTCCGACACACCTCAATTCCAACACTGGAAAAAATGTTGGCGCAACTCGGCAAGGACAGCGGTGAATTCACCGTGGATTATGTCCAGCAACCGCCTGAACCGGGCCGGCGCCCCGGGGCGGCCGCAACCGAGGAACAACGGCAAGCTTACGCCGAGGAGCAGATGAAATTTCGGACGGCGCTGACCAATGAGTTGCAAAAACTTGCACCGGCAAATCTGAAAAACTACGACGGCGTGGTTTTCGCCAGCACCACCGGTGATCTGCCGATTCCCGATCCGCAAGGGTTGCTGGATTGGATCCAAGCGGGCCACGCTTTCATCGGCATCCATGCGGCGAGCGACACTTTTCACCACTGGCCGGGTTATCTCGAAATGCTCGGGGGGGAATTCGACCACCACGGCGCGCAACTGAGCATCGATTGCCTGAACCAGGATCCGAAAAATCCCGCCACCGCTTCATTGCCGAAAGTATGGACGATTTCGCAGGAAGAGGTTTACCAGTTCAAGCATTACGATCCGGCAAAGGTTCACGAACTGCTGGTGCTCGATAAAAAACCAGAGCGGCCGTACCCGCCGGGGCACTATCCAGTGTCCTGGTGCAAACCTTACGTCAAGGGCCGCGTTTTTTACACGTCGCTGGGCCATCGCGAGGATCTCATCGACGCTGATCCCAACATGGCCAATCGGAAAAATTCCCCGGAAATCAGCAAGGCCTATCAGGCGCATGTGCTTGGCGGGATCGAGTGGGCGTTGGGTTTGAAAAATTAAACATTTTCCCCCAATGAATAATCGCCACGAAAAGATCCTGTTCTGGGGCTGTTTCATCGCCCTCATCACCACCAGCTATGCCTTCATCAGCCGCATGATTCTGTGCGGCGGCCAATTCGTCACTGACTTCGGCCTGGATAAGGTTTCGGTCGGCGAACTTCAGGGCGCCGGCATTTGGCCGTTCGGAGCGAGCATTATTCTCTTCAGTTTGTTCATCGACCGCATCGGTTACAAGGTGGCGATGGTTTTTTCCTTCACCAGCTACCTGGTGTATTCGGCGTTGGCGTTTATGGCGTACCAGGCAATTCACGGTTCAAGTGGCGAGGCGCTGGTAGCGGCGCAAAAGCACGGCTATCAACTCCTTTACTGGGGCAGCATTATTCTTGGTCTGGGAAACGGCAGCGTGGAGGCCTACGCCAATCCAATCGTTACCACGATGTTCAACACTGACAAAACCAAATGGCTCAACCGTTTGCATGCCGGCTGGCCGGGCGGATTGGTTTTGGGCGGGCTCTGCACCATCGCGTTGGCCAGCAATCCGGACTGGCGCATTACGCTGGGATTGATTTTGATTCCCGCGTTCGCATTCTTTTT
>DASZPR010000593.1:0-3078 GCA_035550235.1 Verrucomicrobiia bacterium
TAGCCTCAATTATTTTCGATTAACAGTTCTCCGCCAAAGGGAGTAAAAGGGAAGCAGTATGAAAATGCTTCCTTTACTCATTACGATTGGTCCACTGCTCGGCGCCCTTCTGACCGTTGCAGCCGCCGATACTACCAACTCCGCCCCGACCATTGGCGTCTATGATTCGCGCGCCGTGGCTTATGCCCATTTCTGGAGTGCCCCCAACCAGAAAAAGCTGCAGGAGAAAATCACGGCTGCCAAGGCCGCAAAACAAGCCGGCGACTCCGTAAAATTTAACGAACTCGCGGCAGCACTTAAGGCGCAGCAGGCCGAAAATCATCGCCAGGTCTTCAGCACTGCGCCTGTGAATGAAGCCATGGAAACGATTAAAGATCGCCTGCCGGAGATTCAAAAACAGGCGGGCGTCAGCGTCATCATTTCGAAATGGGACGAGACGACGCTTGCAAAATATAAAATGGCCACGCGCGTCGACGTCACAGATAAACTCGTTCGCGAGTTTATTGAACCGGATGAGAAACAAGCGCGAATAATCTCTTCCATCGAGAAGAGCAAACCCATCTCGCTCGAAAAATGCGATGAGTTGATCCGAAAAGGGGAGATCTAAACCCCGATGTCTTCATTCCAAAGCTCCGGCCGGGCTTTGATAAAATCGCGCATCAACTGGATGCACGTCGGGTCCTGCAGAATCTCCACCTTCACACCTTGTGAACGGACGTATTCTTCCGGTCCCTGGAAAGTCACATTCTCGCCGACGACGATACGAGGGATTTTGTAGAGCAACGCCGCCCCGCTGCACATCGGACACGGCGAAAGAGTGGAGTAAAGCACGCATCGGCTATAAGCCGATGCCTTCAACCGTCCAGCGTTCTCGAGGCAATTCATTTCCGCATGGTGGATCACGCTGCCGTGTTGCACACGCTGGTTATGGCCGCGCCCGATGATTTTGCCATCGCACACCAGCACAGACCCAATGGGTATGCCACCCGTCGCCAGGCCTTTCTTCGCTTCCTCAATCGCCGCTTCGAGAAAAGAATCCATGCCTGCTTCTAGCGTGTGTATTGCCGAAGTTCAAGCTTTAGCTTCGACGGATACCAGCGTTTGGTTTTGCGCCAACTGTTGGACAGCAATTGAGAAACCAACAGGCAGTGATAAATTTATTCATGCGGGTTCTCATTTCCGGGATTGGTATCGCGGGGCCGACTCTGGCGTATTGGCTGGCCGTACATGGCTTTGAAATCACTCTGGTGGAACGGGCGCCCCGCTTGCGGGGCGGCGGATACATGATCGATTTTTGGGGTACGGGGTTTGACGTCGCGGAACGCATGGGCCTGCTTCCGGCAATTAAACGCGATGGATATAATATCAAACAGTTCCGTCTCGTGAACGCAGGAGGAAAACACATCGGGGGATTCAACGTGGATGCTTTCCGCACCGCCACGAAGGGCCGGTATTTGAGCATCGCCCGCTCGGATCTGGCCCGGAACATTTATCAAAAAATTCAGGACCGCTGCGAAATGATTTTCGGCGACAGCATTGCGGGCATCAAAGAGGACGCCGCCGGAGTGGAGGTCGATTTCGAACACGCGACACCCCGGCGCTTCGACATAGTCATCGGCGCGGACGGGCTTCATTCCCGGGTCCGGAAGCTGGTCTTCGGAAACGAAAACAGCTTCGAAAAATTTCTGGGGTTTTCCGTCGCAGCATTCGAGGCCGTTGGTTACCAACCGCGGAACGATGATATTTATGTCAGCTTCAGCCCGCCAGGAAAACAGATCGGACGAATTTCCCTCCGGCATGACCGGACCCTCTTCTTGTTCGTCTTTCTGGATGAGCGAGGCAATTCAATCGATCCCTATGATACGATGGCCAACAAAAAAATTCTCCGCGCGCAATTTGGCGGTCTCGGCTGGGAATGCCCGAAGATCCTCGCGGCGATGGAATCCTGCGACGAATTGTATTTCGACAGCGTGAGCCAGATTCGTTTGGACTCCTGGTCGCGAGGACGAGTGGCGCTGGTGGGCGACGCGGCGTTTTGTCCATCGTTGCTTGCAGGACAGGGCTCGGCGCTTGCGATGGCAGCCGCGTACGTTCTCGCGGGCGAACTCGGCAAACCAAACACCACACCACAGGAGGCATTCAAGCGCTACGAAACACTGCTCCGGCCGTTTATCGTGGAAAAGCAAACAGCCGCGGAGAAATTCGCCGGATCGTTCGTTCCGAAAACACCCCTGGGACTTTTCTTCCGCAACCAGGTGATGAAAATGCTTTCGATTCCATTCATTCTTAAATTAGCGATGGGGTCTACCTTGGCCGATCGCTTCAAATTGCCCGATTATCCCGAAACACATGCCTTGTGATTTGGCAATAATTGAGCCATTTTTATCGCCATGTCATTGCAATCCCACGTGATTGTTGCCTCTCACCGATGAATCTTCCGTCTTCCAAATCATCACAATCCGGGGTGCCCACGACTGAAAGCCCATTGCACGACCTTGAGGCCATTATCCGCTCGCACACGCCGCTCATCGCCGTCGAAAGCAACGAGGAACCGCAGGTGGTCCGCATGGTGCGCCAAATCGGTCAGCGCCTCCAGATCCGCACCTATCGCTGGACGGTGACCGAAGGCTTGCAGGCGTTTGACCCGTGCGATCAGCCGTCCAAGTCGGTTCTCAAGTCGCAGGAACTGCTCAGATATATTCGGACCGAGGGCCAAAATAGTCTTTTTGTGCTGCTCGATTTTCATCCGTATTTGCAGGACACGGTGCACATGCGCCAGTTGAAGGATATCGCGCTCACCTACCAGCAACATTACTCGACCGTCGTGCTCGTCGGTTACACGCTGCAAATTCCGGAGGAACTCAAACCTTACACTGCGCATTTGCGGATGCCGCTGCCGACGCTCGATGAATTGCGCGGCATCGTAGTGGATGTCGCCGGCGATTGGGGGGCGCGGAATGGCCATCGCGACGTGCAGACGACGAACAAGGCCCTCGACTTACTTGTGCGCAATCTCGCCGGACTCACCGCCACCGACGCACGTCGCCTTGCGATGAAAGCCGTCGAGGACGGCGTCAT
>DASZPR010000594.1:0-1882 GCA_035550235.1 Verrucomicrobiia bacterium
TCAAATGTCTAAAAATATTGAAAAAACGACTCTGGAAATTTAGATGCGTGAGCCCTGAGCAAAAGGGTGTGATTCGAAAGTGACGAGCAATCAACAAAGAATTCAAGGAGTGTTTGCGGTAGCAACCCCTTGCCGAATGCCATTCGGCGACACAGCACAGTGCCACTGTGCGCTACCATGGTTGGCGTTAATTAGACCATCACCGGTTTTGCGAGTCTCGCAGCTGAGAGAATTCGATAGATTGCGGTGAGATAACTCGATCGAAATTTTTTTGTTCGCAGATAAAGGGTTGTTCTCCCAGTGGCTTAGTCAGTGACTCGATCCAGATCGCTGATTTGATCGATGCTTATCGTCAAATTGCCGGCCACGCCAGCGAGGGTAACTTGAATGCTTCCAGTGATTTGATTCCGATAAATTTGAGCGCCGCCGAGGGTATAAAGATACGCGTCGTCTATCTTATCCAAGTTATTAATGTCCAGCGGTTGACCGTCAACTTTTAGTTGGGCACTGGCCAACGTGGCATTTTTATACACCGAGCCGTCTTTAAGCCAGAGGGAAATTTTCATTGGTCGATTAGAAATCTCCGGCTGAGAGTCGGTCAAGCTTTTAAAGGCCGTTCTTTAGAGCAGAAAGGTTTTGGAGTGGCCAAAGACTCAATTCGGCATTGGGCTCGCGCGCTCATTTCCACGGGGGGATGACGAAGGAATTTGTGGAGGGGCGCAATTGTAACGCGAGGCTGTTGGTGGCGGCTTCCAGCATTTGGTTTTGGGCGATTTGCAGGTAGGTGTCGGCGATCGGATTGTCGGTGGGCTTCAAGAGGTGTGAACGCTGGAACCATTCGCGCGCGGCGGCGTAATCGCCGGACCGGGTGTAATGCCAGCCCATGTAGGCGTTGTCGAAATAGCTGTTGGGGTCCATGCGAGTGGCGCGGTCGAAATAGGGGAGCGCCTGGTCGTGTTCATCGATCTGGTCGAGGCACATGCCGTAACGGAGGTAGCTGGAGTCGTCGTAGGGATTCGCTTCGGTAGCGCGCTTGAACCATTTCATGGCGGCGAGCGCTTTCTCTTTGTAATCATCGCCATTTTGCCAGCTTTGCAGGCGGAAGTCTTCGCCGATGGTGCGGGCGGTTTGGAAATTTTTTGGTTCGATGGCGAAGGCTTTTTGCAGCGCGGCGATTTGTTCGTCGGAGGCGGTTTCGGATTTGTCGGCGCGCATGAGCCAGAGGGATTCCCGGGCGGAGCGGGCCGCTTGCGAGCCGAGATAAATCAAACCGCAGACGAGGGCGAGGGTGAGCAATGCCTTGGAGCCCATGCGCGCGGTGAACCAGAATCGTTCCGTGGCGAAGCGCACGTAGCTGCTCAGGAGCGCCATGAGTGTGACGGCAACGATGGCGTTGGCGGGGATGTGCATGTTGAAATCCACAAACGAGTGGGCGAGGATCGCAATGAGGCCGATAGAGGCGCCAAGGACGAGCGCAAGTTTGTTGCTACGGTGATCGCCGAGGGTGTTGGGTGAACCGCGGACGAAGCGCCAGGTCCAGATGGCGCAAGCGAAGACCAGAACCCACGCGATGAGGACGAGGGCAGCACCGACGATGCCGTAGTCGGTGAGGGTGTTGAGGTAGTCGTTGTGGGCGCGATCGGGGCTGGCCTGGATCAATTCGGGGCGGTATTTGCCAAAGCGATAATTGAAGTGCGCCGGGCCGATGCCCCACACAGGGTTTTCGCGCCATAGCTGGACGGCGGCGTGCCAGATGCCGAACCGGCCGTCGCCGGTGGGGTCGCCGCTGGGATCGTGAAGGGTTTTCAAGCGCGCGGCGAAGAAGACGTCGCGAGGAACAAAATATATTCCTCCAACGATGATGGCGGCGAGCAGGGCCAGG
>DASZPR010000595.1:0-4721 GCA_035550235.1 Verrucomicrobiia bacterium
GGGTTTCACAAATCTGCAAGGCTGGGTGGAAAATGATTCCCTCGGTCAGAATTTCGAGGGGCTATTTATTTTTGATTCCTGGGGAGCCCCGAGTGCCTGGTCGTTCGAGGCCGGTTTGGTAGGGGGGTATAATACCGTCGGCGCTCGCGCTTACCTCGGCAATGGGCTTAACCTGGATGGTTATTCCCGGATCTATTACAAGCAACTGACACCCTTGACGGTGGCCGTTAACGGGCCGGGCAAAGTCACGCCGAATTTAAATGGAAGAATTCTGGAAACGACCAAGGTGTATCAGATGCTGGTCAAACCCAAAGCCGGCTATGCCTTTGCGGGTTGGACTGGTGATTTGACGACCAACGCCTCAACACTGAATTTTACGATGGCGAGCAACCTGGTGTTGCAGGCCAATTTTGTGCGCACGCCGTTTACTTCCGCCGCCGGCGCTTATCAGGGACAAATTACGCCAGCCAACGCCACTCAAGACTCGGTCGTTTTCAAAGCAAAGGTATCTCGCGACGGCACCTTCACCGCGAAGATTCAGTTGAGAAATGCGAGCTATGGAAACGTGGTGAATGGGAATTATGCGCTTTCGGGCGCGTTTTCTGCCGATGGGTCGTATTCGGGTTCATTTTACCTGAAGAGAGGCAAGTGGCTCGTCAACCTTCAATTATATTTAGACGCCAACGGCCGCACGATCACCGGCACCATTACCGATACGTATGCCGTTTGGACCGGCGAGTTGGCAGCTTCCAGTCTGAAGCGTTGATTCCCTTATTGTTGGCCGACTTTCCCCCGATGCGCCCAAGCGAGAAATGGCGCCAAAATAATCAAAAACAACGCTTGCAAAGCGGAGGGGCTGGGACTACGCTTTGCGCTCTTTTTGGGAAAAACCCTGAAATTTGTGGCGTGTTTGTCACAATTGATTAACGATTGATTTATGTCAGTTAAAATTCGCATGAAGCGGGTCGGCACGAAAAATTTGCCGGTTTTCCGCATTGTTGTAGCCGATGGCCGCAGTCCCCGCGATGGCAAGTTCATCGAGGAAATCGGAACGTATCAGCCGCTAAAGAGCGGCGATAATTTCACGATCAAGCTGGACCGCGCGCAGTATTGGATCAGCAAGGGCGCGCAGCCGAGCGATACCGTCGCCAGCTTCTTGAAGAAGCTGAACAAGACCGCAGCCGCGGCCTAAGCAGATTTTTATGCAGGCCTTTCTCGAGTATGTCGTTAAAGGGCTGGTGCACAACCCCGACGCCGTGACGATCACTCCGGTCGAACGCGAGGGGACGACGGTTTATGAGCTGCGGCTGGATCCGCAGGATGTCGGCAAGATCATCGGCCGGCAGGGCATGACGATCAACGCGATCCGGTCGCTGTTGCTCGCGGGCAGCGCGAAGAAGGGAATGCGTTGCACGGTGGAGATTGTGGAAGATAGAGCGTAGCGATGTAGCGGCGGTCTATGACCGCCGGATAAAAGTCACCGACGCTCACAGAGCGCCGCTACAAATGAAGATTGACGTGCTGACTTTATTCCCGGCGATGTTCGCTGGGCCGCTGGATGAGAGCATCATCAAGCGGGCGAGGGATGAAGGGTTGTTGGATTTGAAGATCCACCAGTTGCGGGATTACACCCACGACAGACATAAGACGGTCGATGACCGTCCTTTTGGCGGTGGACCGGGCATGTTGTTGAAGCCCGAACCGATCTTTGAAGCAGTCGAGGCGATTGCGCGGGAGACGACGAAGGTGATTTTGTTGTCGCCGACGGGCCGGCCATTCAGCCAGGCGATTGCGCGCGAGTTGTCGCAGGAAGCGGATTTGTTGCTCGTGACCGGGCATTACGAAGGCTTCGATGAGCGGATTCGCGAGCAATTGGCGGATGACGAATTGTCGATCGGCGATTATGTGCTGACGAATGGCGCGTTGCCGGCGATGGTGGTGATTGACGCGGTGGTGCGGTTGCTGCCGGGTGTGCTCGGCGATGACGAAAGCTCGAAAGAGGAATCGTTCAGCGCGGACGGGCCGGGGCTGGAGTATCCGCAATACACGCGGCCAGCGGAATTTCGCGGGATGAAAGTTCCCGAGGTGCTGTTGAGCGGCCATCACGCGGAGATCGCGAAATGGCGCGCGGAACAGGCCAGACTGCGAACGAGAGAGAGAAGACCGGATTTGGTCAGTGACGAGGGTCGAGAGTCGAAAGACGAGGGCCCGAAGAAAAGCAAGCGACGCTCACAGAGCGACGCTACAAAAATTTAAAATTTATGAACCAGGCATTACTTGAAAAAATTCATTCGGAACAGTTTCGCAAAGAGAAAGCGGAATTCAACGTGGGCGATAGCGTGCGCGTGCACACGAAGGTTGTGGAAGGCGACAAGGAACGCATTCAGATTTTCGCCGGTGTGGTCATCGGCAAGCGCGGTCGCGGATTGAACGAGACGTTCGCGGTCCGCCGCATCAGCTACGGCGAAGGCGTGGAGCGCGTTTTCCCGGTGCATTCGCCGCGCGTGGACAAGATTGAAGTGGAGCGCAAGGGCTCGGTGCGCCGCGCGAAACTGACTTACCTGCGCAAACGCCTCGGCAAGGGCGCGACGCTGGTGAAGGAAAAAGAAGCGAAGGCGGAAGCTCCGGCCGCGAAGTAACATCCAGTTTTTTAACAGCGCCGCGAATCTGAAAAGGTTCGCGGCGTTATTCTTTTGGCGCAGACCATTTTTGGCCGTCCAGGGTCTCGGCGGTCCAATAATTTCTTCCGAACGAAATTTTTACCGCGCCGACTTCGCTGGTGCAGACGATGGGAACGCCGTGTTTCTGCAAGCGATCGCGCAATGCGTGATTCGCACGGCGGGTGGCGGGCGTTTGGGAGTCTGAGATGATTATCAGCGCGGGATGAATCGCATCGAGGAGTGCGTTGCTCAGAGGCTCAGTCTGTTCGGGCAGGCCGGCGATGACGATGTCGGCGCGGAGGTCGGGATGGCGATCGAGGAGTGCGTCCTGGCCGGAGCGCCCCAATTGGGAGAGTAATAAAATGCGCGTGCCTTGAATTTCGCCGCGCAAGACCATCGAGTTGTCTTCGGCGTGAGAGAAGTGATTTGTGGCGGCAGGATGGAGGACGGTCCAGTTGCCGAAGGTGGTGTTACAATCGACGATTTGGCGGCGAGAGGCGTTTAGAGACTGGGTGATTTCGCGATAGGCTGAAGAGCGAAATTCGGCGCCGCTGGTGATGATTTTTCTGGCGGGAATTATGGTCTGGAGAAGTTGGAATCCGCCCGCTTGCTGAACGTTGCCGACGGTCAGGGCGGCGGCTGGCAGGGTGTTTACGCCTTGAGCGTGCAAATAAGGTTTCATGACGAACTGGACGGAGTCGTCTTTTCCACAATCGATGAGGAGATCGTCCTGAGAGCCGGGCGCATCGAAGTAAATGGCGCTGCCGCCGTTCAATGGGAGGACGGTGAGTTGAGTTGCTGAGCGGTCGCGGAGCCATTGGCCGCAGCAGATGGCGGGGAGCAGGCAGAGCGCCGTGAGTTTCCATTTGCGCCATTCGGGTTTGAAGAGCCAGCCGGTGGCGACGGCGAGGAAGGCGGCGTAGTAGGCCGCGATGGAGCAGATGCCAGGGGCGGCGATGTAGCTGTAAGCGTAGGGCAGATGGGCGAACCAAATGCTGCTGAGGTAAATCCAGTCCATGAGATGCCAGCCGAGAAAATTGAAAATGGCCGCGCCGATGGGCAGCCACGCGGCGAGCAGAAGGCTGAGCGAGTTGCAGATGAGGACGAGCGTGCAGAGGAAAACCGCGATGACATTTGCGGGCGCGCTGACGGGAGTGAATAGGTGAAAATAATACGCCGCGAGTGGAATGGAACCGATCCAGGCGGCGAGCGAGGAAAAGAAAAGGTCGAGTACCCAGCGAACCGGTTTGAGCAGGGTGATTTGCCATTGAGGGCGCAATTTTTCGGGCAGCAACGGGTCGGATCGGAGGAGGCGTTGAACAAATTTATCGAATGCGGGCATGACGAGGAAGATGCAGAACACGACGCAAAACGAGAGTTGGAAGCCGGCTTGAAAGAGTTGTTGCGGTTGCCAGAGCAGTATGACGAGCGCGGCGGCACAGAGGGAGTTGAGGACGTCGAGGGGCCTTTTGAGCATCCAACCGAAGATGACGATGGTGAGCATTACCGCGGCGCGGATGGCCGAAGGAGGCCAGCCGGTGAGGTCGACGTAGCACCAGAGGAGTGGAATCAGGATGGCCCCGCAAATGGTTCGCGGCAGGCGCAGCCGGCGTAGAGCGATGAAAAATATCGTGAAGAGGATGGCGAGGCGGAGGCCATCGACGGCAAAGATGTGATACGTGGCCGCCTGCATAAAGGGTTCGGTGAGGTCGTCGGTGAGGTAGGTTTTGTCCGCCAGCGTGAGGGCTCGCTCAAGGTGGAGCGGGGTGTCCACGTTTGGGTGGCCAATGGCCAGCGCGGCTTTGGCCCATTTGATGAAACGATCGCGGAGGGGCGGAGATGATTTTTGTGGGCCGACAATTTGCCAGTCGTTGGAGGATTGCGCTTTGAGTTGGAAATAAATTTCCTGCCGTTGCAAGTAAGTGCGGTAATTAAAGAGTCCTTCGGCGATGGGAAGCGGCGGTGGGCCGATGACGCCGTAGATTTGGACTTGCCGGCCAGCGAAAAAGTTTTCGGGAAGATCTCCGGTAGTGGTGACGACGATTTGGCCGGAGGCGGGTT
>DASZPR010000596.1:0-3372 GCA_035550235.1 Verrucomicrobiia bacterium
GAAGGGGTTCCCGATGATTTTCTGAAACAGGTGAAAACCGGTGACGATGAATACACGGTGATGGCGAACATCACCTGGCATTACTTGACGATTCTAGACAACGCCAAGCGCGAGGATACCCGTAAACAATTCCTCATCGCGCAATGCAATCTCGCCCGTGAGCAAAATATCCCGTTGCTGCAAAAAATTCTCGTCCTGCGCGACGGCATCGCCCGCAAACTCGGCTACAAAACCTACGCGGATTATGAAACCGAAACCAAGATGGTGAAGAACGCCGCCACCGCCATCGCCTTCGAGGAAAAATTGGAAACCGGATTGCAGCCCAAGTTCGATGCGGAATTGGAGGAGTTCCGCAAAATAAAGGTGAAGGACACCGGCGATGCGAATACAAAAATTAATATCTGGGACTGGCGCTATTACGCGAACCAATTGAAGATCCAGAAATACAACGTCGACGCCGAGCAATTGCGCGTTTACTTCCCGTATCAGCACGTGCTCGACGGCATGTTCAGCATTTACCAACGCATCTTCGGTCTGAAATTTGAGCGCGTCGAACCGCCCTACAAATGGATTGGCGACCTCCAGTTGTATGCCGTCTCCGACGCGAAAACCGGCGAACCGCTCGGCATGTTCTATCTCGATATGTTCCCGCGCGACGGCAAATACCATCACTTCGCGGAATTCGGCATCATCGACGGGAAACTGCTGCCCGACGGAAAATATCAACGCCCGGTTTGCGCGCTGATCTGCAATTTTCCCACGCCCACCAAGGACCACCCGTCGCTCATGTCGCACGATGACGTGGAAACCATCTTCCACGAGTTCGGCCACGCCATGCACACGATCCTGACGCGCGCGAAATATTCCCGTTTCGCCGGCACCAGCGTTCCGCGCGATTTCGTGGAGGCGCCGTCGCAAATGCTCGAGAACTGGGCGTGGGACAAGAAGGTGTTGGACACCTTTGCCGCCGATTATCGCGATCCGTCCAAAAAAATTCCGGAAGACATTCTGGCCAAACTCAAAGAAGCCCGCCTCGCCACGGAAGGCTCGTATTATCGCCGGCAACTCTCCTTCGGCATGATGGACCTCGCGTTGCACACGCAAATTCACGCGGACAATCAGCAGGAAACGCTGCCGCTCTCGAACAAAGTCCTCGGCGAGGTTTTCCTGCCGATGCCGCCCGACACTGCGTTTGTCGCCTACTTCGGTCACATCACTGGATACGGCGCGGGTTATTATGGGTATGCGTGGGCGGATGCAATTGCGGCGGACATGGCAACGGTTTTTGAAAAATCGCCCGACGGTTATTTCGACGTGGCTGCCGGCATGCGCTTGCGCAAAGAGATTTACGAAGTCGGCGATTCGCGCGACGTGAATATCTCGATTGAAAAATTCCTCGGCCGCCCGCGTTCCCTCGCTCCGTTCCTCAAAAAGCTCGGCATCGACAAAGCCCCCGCGTCCGATGACAAGAAATAGCGCAGTGTGAGAAACGCAGCACCACTCATTTAACTATTTAACCACTCGCCATGTTCGAAGCTAACGCGGATCCATCCAAAAACCTGCTGACATTCGCCTTCGCGGGCAACGTCACGCAAAGCGAGACGGCGCGCTGGAAAGGCGAGTTATCGAAGCTGCTCGTCAGGCTCAAGCCTGGTTTCAAACTGCTGAGTGACTTCAGCAGCGTCGAGTCCTTTGAACTCGCCTGTGCGCCGGATGTCGAGGAAGTCATGGACCTGCTCAACGAAGCCGGCATCGTGAAAGTGGTGCGCATCATTGCCCACCCGCGGCAGGACATCGGCCTGAGCATCATGTCCCTCTTTCATTATCGCCGCTGCATCTCGATCGTCACGTGCCAGACCATGGAAGAAGGCCTGGCCGCGCTGCCGGATTAGCTGATGACGCGGAGCTTTGGGCGCGAAATTCGTTCCGCAAGTTGCGGCTTAATGACGAATAGCGAATGCCGAATGGCTCAATCGGCGCCCTGTCCATTCGTCATTCGACATCCGTCATCCGTTCATTCATTCACCGGCCTCGCGAAATAACACCGCGCTCCCGCCACGGCAGACGCATCTAAAATTGTTGCAATCAGTATTTTGTTGGCGCGATGAACGTGAATTCCGGCAGCAGCTCGTCCGGACACGAATCCAGATCCGGAGATTTTGAACTCGACCTCAAATTATCGTCATAACAAAACTGAAACTCACCATTTGCTACTGGTTCAAATGGGGAGTTTCGTTTTTTTTCTCTGAGTCTTAAACCAGACAGTCTTTCTGTCTTTGGACTATCTTGTCGGGGCCAAAGCCCTGGCCTTGCATCTCTTTTCACGACCTCCATTAACTTTGAATCGAATGTTCTCTCGAAACTCCTTGAATTTAGATGCGCCAGCCCTGGCGCTCCGCTTTCCAGTCTGGACATTGGCGCTGATTTTCCGTACGCAGGAGAAGCAAACGCATGGCTACCAATCCTTCCGCCCTCCGCTGGCCGCGACAGATCAAATACATCGTCGGCAACGAAGCCTGCGAACGGTTCAGTTATTACGGGATGAGAAGCATCCTGGCCGGATATATCACCGGCAAGGTGCTCGAAGGCGGTCTCGGCAAAACTCCCGACGATTCGACCGAAATCATTCACCTGTTCATCACAGCGAATTATTTCATGCCCCTGATCGGCGGGTGGCTTTCGGATAAAGTCCTCGGCCGCTACCACACGATTCTTTGGGTTTCATTGTTTTACTGCGCCGGCCACGGTGTATTGGCGTGCAGTGATTTCACCGGCAGTGTTCATGGCAAAATGATGTGCCTGTTCATCGGGCTCGCGTTGATCGCATTTGGCTCCGGCGGCATCAAACCCTGTGTTTCTGCCTTCGTGGGCGACCAATTCACACCGGAACAAGCGCCGCTTTTGCAAAAAGCCTACGGTGCGTTTTATTGGTCCATCAACCTCGGCTCGTTCTTTTCGTTCCTCGTCATACCGTACGTCAAAGATCATCACGGATACAGCGCTGCTTTCCTGGTGCCGGGAATTTTGATGGCCATTGCGACATTTATTTTCTGGCTCGGCAGAAAACATTACCTCCGCGTTCCTCCCACTCGCGAAACCAAACGCGCCGGCTTTTTCAAAGTGTTCTGGCACGCGCTTTCAAACAAGCGTCAACCCGGCGAATCTTTTTGGGACCCGGCCCGCCGTCGTTTCAGCGAACAGGAAGTCGAAGCGGCCAAATCAGTAGGGCCCATTCTCGGTTTGTTCCTCCTGATCCCTCCGTTCTGGTCGATGTTCGACCAGACCAATTCCACCTGGGTGTTGCAGGGATATAAAATGGTGCCCGTAAAAATTCTGGGATTCAACGTGGGCGCCGAAGAAATGCAATCAATG
>DASZPR010000597.1:0-3468 GCA_035550235.1 Verrucomicrobiia bacterium
GTTTTGCATCCAAGACGGGGCGGCATTAAGATAGTTCGTAAAAATATCCTTTTGCCACAACTCGATCTTGGCGCCTGCCACCGAAACATTAATCACTCCCACACGAATATCCTTCGGCAGGTTCCCCACCATGGTCCGCCCGAAAAAATCGACCGGCCCCATGTTGTTCTCGCCGCGATTCAGGGGAGGCGTCGCCAGGTACCAATTCCCCTTCAACCGGTTCAGTTTGGGCATATCCACCGCGGCCAGCATTTGGAATCGCGGATCCACCGGTCCCTTGTCCTGCGCTTCCGGCCGCGCGCCGGCTTCCATGTTCGATTGGCCAAAACAAAGATAAATGTGGAACTTCGAGTCCGGCTTTTTCTCCTGGGCGAATATGCGCGCCGAGCTAAAAAGCACCAAGACCGCCAGGAAAGAACCGAGTTTAATCCGCATAACGATCTATCGTCAAAAGCAATTAATCGCGGAACAACAAAGGCGCAAATTCGTGCAAGCTGCGGCGCCAGGTCAGGAACTCATGCGCTGTGCCTGGCGACACGTAGGCGGTATTCTTTACGCCGATTTGTTCGAGGGCGTCGTGATTGGAGTTGATATTGCCGGGGTTCTCCCGGCTGCCACAGCTGCAAAACACGACTTTAACCTTTTTCTTGAAGCCAGGAGTATTCATCACATCGTTTGTGGAAATGACGCCGCCGCTGAAAAGCCCGATGTGCGAGAACACATCCAGGTGCTTCAGGGTAATGCTGTGGGTTTCCATGCCGCCCATCGAGAGTCCGGCCATGGCGCGATGCGGTTGATTTGCGATGGTGCGAAAGTTGGCGTCAACGTACGGAATCAATTCGTCAACCAGAACCTTCTCAAATGCAGCGTTGCTGCCAAAGCCGGGAGGAAAACCCCCGCGCCCAAATCCTCCGCCGGGCCCATTGGTGCCCCTGCCCGCGCCCGGCGCTACGGCCACCGCAGACACCTGATTCGTCCCGCCCCCCGGTCCGCCACCGCCGGGCCTGCGTTGCCCCGGACGGCCGCCTTCGTTGGTCATGCCGTAGGTCATCACGATAAT
The DNA here is from genome assembly GCA_035550235.1 of Verrucomicrobiia bacterium. GTDB lineage: Bacteria > Verrucomicrobiota > Verrucomicrobiia > Limisphaerales > DASXHY01 > DASXHY01. Next base: position 1,061 of record DASZPR010000597.1, read on the forward strand.
GAACGGTTTGGATTTACCTTCAGCGATCAGATTGTCCATGATCAAATTGGCGTGACCTTGGTTCCACCAGGCGGTTTCGTCCTCGCCCCAGCCATGCTGCAAGTACAACACGGGAAAGCGTTTGGTTCGATGCACATCATAATCCGGCGGCGTGTACACAAACGCGCGCTTTGTGGTGCCGGTACTTTTTGATGGGAAAAGAACCATCTGCACCTTGCCATGCGGAACATCCTTCACCGCGTAGAAGTCCTGATCATGTGCGGGAATTTCGATGCCACTTTCCCACCGGGTGGAACCGTAAAAATTCAAGGTGCCGGGGTCGTTGAACGTGCCTCCGTCCACCGTGAGATGATAATAATGGAACCCTTCGTCCAGCGGTCCTTCGGTCGTGCCTACCCACGCGCCGTCTTCACCCTTCGTGAGCGTCGTGCCACCACGTCCACCAAGACCCAGGGTCACTTTGACGTTTTGGGCGTTGGGGGCAGTGATATGGAAGCGTACATATCGTTGCGAATTCACCTGAGGATATTGCTGGCCGGGCTGATTCAAGCTCGATGGTTTAAAATCCTCCACTACCGTAACGTTTGTCTGCGCAATTGCCGGCAGGGCAGCCAGCAGCGCTGCGCTGAGTATTGTGGTTTTCATGATGTTCGTTTCTTTAATGATTGGGAGCACGGATTTCGGGATTCTATTCGGAAAAATGACCGGGCGAAATACAACAAATGTCATAACGACGCCCCGCGCGATTCACCAAATCCCTCTCGCAAATTTCTCGAGCCCTGAAGCCTATCGTTCACTTTGCGCCTTTCAATGGTTCGAGGCATCAGTCGCAACTAAATGTTTTACCGCACGGCGGGCTTGGTGCAGATGAGGTTGTACAAGTCTCGATCATACTCTTCCAAACCAGTGATGCCATAGAGGTGATTCGCGGAGATCCATGGCAGCCAAAACCGGTGTCCGCTCATGCCACGGCCTGCCCCGCCAGGCCCCATGCGCCAGCCTTCCTGTTGAAAACCGATGGCCCGCATGTCGTATTGACGTCCCGGAAGCGCGACCATCGATTTGGTATCGTGCAGCAGCACGCGTGCGACCTCGAGATAATGCGGGTCCTTCGTCAGTTTGTACAGCTTTGCATAAGAGGGCACCGCCCAATCGAGGTATTCGTCCACGCTGCCGGCGACGGCCGCCGTGATGCCTTGAAACCCCAGCGCCGGCACGCCTTTCTTCCAATGAAGCTGCGAGTCCTCCGCATCCACCGGCATCGGGACATTCCAAATCCAAATCCAACTCTCGGCGAATGTTGCGGCCGCTTCGGCACGGTTGAGCCATTTGCGATCATTCGTGGCGTCGTAGAGACTTAGAAAGGCCTCCATGCTGAGCATTCCGGCTTCCTTGTCGGTTATGTTCGGATTGTCAATGGCGCCGCCGATGAACAATCCGCGGCTTCCCCAATTCTTCCAAACGCACTCAGCCGCACGGACTGCCGCCTGCTGGTATTTCGCATCGCCCGTCTCGTCAGCCATCAATACCAGCAGCGGCACCGGGCAGTAGCTGGCGGTGGCCGTGGGTTCCTCAACCTCGCTACTCCCCGGTTTCCAGCGGCGCGGAAATGAACCATCGGCCCGCTGCTGCTGCACCAGCCAGTCCACGTAGTTTTTGACCCAGTTGAACCATTCCGGATGTGGCCGGCCGAGCGCGCGCTCCCGCCGGAAGGCCCGAATCAGCACGCGCATATCCTCGGTGGCGTTGCGCAGCCAGGGCGCAACCCACTCCTGGTGATCGCCCGTCCACGGTTTCCCCGTCGCAAGGTCATAGCCATCGCCTTGCAGCGGAACTGATGGGAGCGCCTGGATCAAAGAAGAAATGATCGCGAGCCCGGTCGTGCGCATTTTCTGCCCGCGCTCGGTGGGATCGCGATCGCCTTCACGCAACAATTGATCGGCGCATTCGATGTTCTTGCCGACAAATCCCATCGCCACCATTGTGTAATTCCATTGAACATGATTCGTGGGCAGAGTCAGCACGGCGAATGGGATTGCCGTGCGCCCATCGATCGTGTTGGCTTGCGCTTCGAGGTGATCCGTCAAAACGCGACGCATCTGTGCCACATCGATGTAATGGACCGGTGGGTTCAGAGTTTTCCAGGCCCAGCGCCACGAGTTTCGTGTCAGGTCGCGGAAAGACTCATTTTGTCCAAAGCGGAAACTCACTAGATAAGTCTGAGCCGCGCCTTGCGCCAATGGATGATAGCGCCGGATCACCTTGCGCTCCGCAGGCGCTCCGCGAATGCCACCTATGGAATCGCTCGTGCCGGGAAACCTAAACCCAAATTCGATAGCTCCCGTATCGGTCTGCCAGGCGCCCAGCGCGCCAAATTGCAAACGGGCGTCGATGATTACAGGTTTGGC
>DASZPR010000598.1:0-1514 GCA_035550235.1 Verrucomicrobiia bacterium
CGATATGCCGTTGCGGCATGAGCATTTCGCGACGTGGCGTGTCAATTGGTCGCCGAAATCCGAGAACATCAAGTCTATCGCGAAGGAATTAAATCTTGGGCTCGATAGTTTTATTTTTGTCGACGACAACCCGGTGGAGTGTGCTGAGGTTGAGGCCAATTGTCCCGGCGTTTTGACGCTGCAATTGCCGGAGGACCCGGCGGAGATTCCGCAATTCCTGAAACATTGCTGGGCTTTCGACGTGTTGAAAGTCACTGCTGAGGACGCGCGCCGGGGTGAGATGTATCGCGAAGGAAAACAACGCGAAGAATTGCGCGCGCAAGCGGGCAGCCTGGCGGAGTTTATCGCGGGATTGAATCTCAAGATTCAAATTGCGCCGATGGCGCCGGAGCAACTCTCGCGCGTGGCACAGCTCACGCAACGGACGAATCAATTTAATCTCACGACCATTCGCCGCACGGAGGCGGACATACAGCAACTGGCGGGTAGCGCGACGGTCCTTACGGTCACGGTGAGCGATCGCTTTGGTGATTATGGTTTAGTTGGTGTGGCGATTTGTGAGCCGCGCGGCAAGGCACTTGAGGTTGAAAGTTTTCTGCTCAGTTGCCGTGTATTGGGTCGTGGCGTCGAGCATGCCATTCTCGCGCATCTGGGGAACATCGCGGTTCAAAAGAAATTGCAGTGGGTGAATGTTCATTTTCATCCGTCGGCAAAAAACAAACCGGCGCTCGATTTTCTGCAAAGTGTCGGCGCCGCCTATAAGCAAGCGTTGAACGGGGGTTTTGTTTATGCGTTCCCGGCCGAGGTGGCGGCGAAAGTTGCCTTCAATGCACACGGCGCGGCTCCCGCTGACGAAACTTCGGGCGTCCGTAAATCGGAAAATCAATCCGCCGCGCACAACAGCGTAAAATTTACTCGCTGCCGATCCATCGCGACGCAGTTGAATGATGCCGCGCGCATTCATCAAGCCATCGAAGGAAAAGCCGAAACGCGCACTGGCGCAAAAGTGGATTACGTCGCGCCGCGAAACGAAATCGAAAAGAAAATTTGCGCGCTGTGGGAGAAGTTGCTCCATATCGAGCGGGTGGGCGTCACCGACAACTTTTTTGAACTCGGCGGACATTCCTTGCTCGCAGTCAGGTTGTTCGCCGACCTGGAAAAAATCACGGGCCGCAAGCTGCCGCTCGTCACTTTGTTCCAGGCACCGACGGTCGAAGAACTGGCGCAACTCGTCGGCGATAATCAAAAAGGGCAGCGATCGGTTTTGGTCGCCGTGCGTGAGAAAGGCTCGCGTCCACCGCTCTTTCTCGTGCATGGCGCGGGCGGTGACGTGCTTTGGGGCTATGCGAATCTCGCCAAGCACATGCATCCCGAGCAGCCAATCTACGGCATTAAATCGCGCGGCCAGGTTGGCCTGGATGAATACGAGGACATTGAAGACATGGCGCGATTTTATCTCCAGGAAGTGCGCGCATTGCAACCGCACGGGCCTTATTTCCTCGGAGGTTATTGTT
>DASZPR010000599.1:0-1988 GCA_035550235.1 Verrucomicrobiia bacterium
TTTCGGCCGGCGCGCGCCCTTGGCGACGGTCTTGAGTTTCCCGTGCGCCTCGGTAAACCACGTGATGATGAGGCTCGTATCGGAGAGCTTCGTGCGGCGCAGGAGAATGGCGGCGGTCGTGTCCAGGAAAGCAATCTACAATTTGCGATTTGCGATTTGCAATTGCGATTCGATCGAGCGGGATGCGCGCGTTACCTTTCCTCTTCGCGCCGGACCGCGATGATCGAGACGACAGGCGCCCAACTCTTGTTTCGTTCGCGGCCAGTCAATCCGGCTCGAACATTTGCTCCGTTTGCATTTGAAACCGGGGGCCAAACCTGCCACTTTGGCGTTGTGAAAACGATCCGCCCGGTTCTCCTTGTGATTGCACTTTTGGTTGCGTCGCAGTGCGCCTCGCCCGGACAGGAGGCCGCCGGGGAGAGAAGGTTCGCGGACAAGAATTTTGCGATCATCCCGCCTGATGGCTGGACCGAGAAAGCCAAAAGCCCGGGTGCCGCTCAGCCAAGTGTGTCTTTCCAGAGCCCGTCGCAACGCACGCTGCTGATGATAAGCATGTCGGACACCAAACTGCCCGTGGTGATGGACGGGGCGTTCGTGGCCGGGTTCAATTACGGCTTTGAGCGCTCAGGGGGCGGCAAGCTGGTCTCGGGCAAATTCGTGGAAGCGAATGGCACCCGGTGTTATGAGCGCATTGGGGAGCTCGACGTGAACGGCAGAACGGTAACGACTTTCGTGCGCGTGGTCCCTCTCGGCACAAAATTCTACGCCCTCATGGCTGTGAGCGGGGAAGGGGAGGCCGACCAGATGCCCGAGGTGCGGCGCAGCATGGATAGTTTCCATTTTCTCGTGAAGATGCAATCTGAGGCTGATTCGAGCGCTTACAAGGCGGGTGCCATCGTCGGGGCTACGATCGCGTTTTTCTGGCCGGTCATCACGAAATTCGTGAGCGTGCTTTAGGGGACGCAAGTCACGCCGGACTCAATCCGTGCGTTTGAGGAACGAGGGGCTCTGGCCGTTTTCGTAATGCTCGTCCGATTCCACTTGGTTGCCACCGATCAGTGACTTATTCTCGATGAGCCGCGGGCCGTTTTGCAACCACGCAAGAGTCCAGATTTGTGTCCATGGCCCGGGATGCCGGTTGTGTTCGGCCCTCACTAAAATGTCCGCTCCGGTGGAGACATGAATGCCGCCGGGCTCCTGATTGCAAACGTAGAGGAACGGCTTGAACAGACCAGCTTCCTTGCCATCGGTCACCTTGTATGCCAGCACGGCTTCCTCCCATCCGTTGTTTACGACCAAGCCCGTGACTTTGGGCTGCGGATAGATTTCGCGATACGTGAAGCAGTAAATTTCATGACCTTTGAACTTCATTGCCGGCGCGGAAACCTCCTTGACCTCCGGCTTCAATTTCTCCCAGCGAAGCGCCGAAGGTGGCGCTTCTTCATCCTTTCCCACGGGATATTTCAGCACCGGCATCTGGTGCGCAAAGAAATCCGCAGGCTGGGCTTCGCTGGGAAAGAGGATGATCCGTCCGCCAACGGTGTAAAGCCATTGGGGATCGACATCCTTTTTTTCCTGGGCGAACGAGGTGTGTGCTGGAAAGCCCAGCATGACTGCCGTTACTGCGGCGAGCATCCGAATGACATTGGGCTTGTTCATGGCGATTCTCCTTGAGACTTCAGATTACATGTTACCTCATCCCGGTCAATCCGGCTGGGATACAGAGAAAACGGGCGGTTTTTATTGTGTAAAAATCCCCTGAAAATCACTTGCAATCCCGTGTTTTTCGTGGATACTGTCCCTCCTTTTTTCACCCGACCACTATATTTAGATAAAGCAGATAAAGCGAATTTATGTCCACTGAACTCATGACGGAACTTCTCGAAGCCGGCGTCCATTTCGGCCACCAGACCAAACGCTGGAACCCGAAAATGAAGCCCTACATTTTCGAGAAGCGCAACGCCATTTACCTCATCGACCTCGGCGTG
>DASZPR010000600.1:0-4542 GCA_035550235.1 Verrucomicrobiia bacterium
GGTGAAAAATGGCCAGCAACCGCCAAGGATATTGCCGCATGGGCAATCCGCGAAGGGCTTTGGAAGCCATACCCGAAGAGTCTTATCACTCAATGCGCTTCCGAGATTGCAGATGCGATGCGCGAGGAACATTATACCGACCCGCAGGGCCGAGTAGTAAGAAGGAAGCGCCCGTTTCGATCAGTTGAAGGGCTGATGGAGGGAAATGAGGAACAAGTGTTTCTTTGGGTGGATATGAAAGAGGTCAAGCCCGAGGAAGCCGAGATGGCCTTCCAATATGGCCGCAAATTGAATTTGGACACCGCCCGCCAACTTAAACTTGGAGTCGATAGTTATAACGACAACAACCCGCACGGTGCATACATTGAGATGTCGTTCGATTTTACTGACGATCTCGCAGAAATGGAGCAGCCCGCAGTATATCCTGGGCTAAAAGCCTAATCCAATTCTCGCCATCTCTTTTGAGCCGCTTTTTGTGCAATCTCTTTGCGCTTTTCAGGACTAAGGGCTTTTGCCCTGGCTTTGCCGCCTTTTAATCCACCGAGCCTTCCGAGCGCGACCGCAGCAGGATTCTTGACTGGTGCCTCAGCGGTCACTTGCTGAACAATGGAGAACGCAGTTTGATTCAGATCCTTGCTTGAGCGTTTAGGCATGAGGCACCATCGCCGAATCCGGCGCTGATTGCCAGAGGAAAATTATTCCGGGATTTCAAAACGTACCACTACCAGTGCGGGACTGGCGGGGTGTTTTAAAAAGGACGAAAAGGACTTAAGGGACGTAGAGGACCTATGTGGGGCTGAGGTGCGTTCGTGCTTAGGGATGGAATTTCAAGGAGGCCAATTGGGTGCCGGGAATGCTGGTGAGATCATCCTGATAAAAATACCACAAGCGTGTGCTGGTGCTGTAGGTGGTGATTTCGTACATCGTTTCGACTTTGGCCCAGATGACGGAGCCGTCGGCACAAACTTCGTTGCCGCCGTCGGGGAATCCGCTTTTGGGGCGGCGATGAGGCGCTGACCAAGTGTTTCCGTCGTAGAAGATGTCTTCCGAGGCGAGCACCCAGCCAGCTTTGGATCGGCCCAATAGTACCGGGCTCAAAGAAGCGAATGTTCCCTGTGCGTTCACCCAGTTGGTGACGCCACCAAGGTATTGGTAGCCGACTTGCCATTGCTGGGGAGTAGTGCCGGTGTTGAGGCTGGCCAGGCCGTTGTTGATTTCCGGGCACACCCAGATGGAGGCGCTGTTGGTTTGGGTGGGATTAAGGCCGACCTCGCGCGATTCGGTCGCGGTGTCGTCGTTGAGGGCATGGAGATTGTAATTTGAGCCGGCCTTTCGTGGGGTAAAGAGGTGGTCGGTGTTATCGCCTGCGTAGAGGGTGACGCCGATGCCGATTTGTTTCAGGTTGTTCATGCACTGCGCGCGTTTGGCTCTTTCCTTGGCGCGGGCGAGGGCGGGCAGCAACATTGCGGCGAGGATCGCAATGATGGCGATGACGACGAGGAGTTCGATTAGCGTGAATGCAAGAGGCGGACTTTTTCTTTGAGCACGCGGGGCAGGGGTATTCATTTTGTACGACTTGGCGTGTTTGACAGGACGCCAAAAGGGTGCAAACCAGCAGAGCCGAATCCGGCGGCGATTGCATCCCTCTTTTGGGGGATGCCGTGCAAAATACGGTATATCACCCAAAAGAGGGATGTAAACACTTTGATGCTGTTCTAAAAGTCTCAGGAATCAACCCTTTGTTCGGGTCGTAACCAGACTATGAAAAACCTCAAAGCATCCCCACGCATCCTCAGTGTCCTCGCGGTTGCAATATTTTCGGCACAAACTCTTCCAGCCGCTACTCCAATATGGAGCGCGGCTTCTGGCGGAAACTGGTCCACGGATGGCAATTGGAGTACGAGTCTCGCTCCGCAGACAATCGACGATGTGCAGTTCGGAAATGTGGGCGCTGGGAATCAGAACACGATGGACAATGCGTTTACGATCAATTCGTTGACGTACAACCAAGACAATGGTTTGACGCACACGACGGTATTGAATCCGGGGTTGACCCTGACGGTTAATCGCGGGAATGCCGGAAACGTGCTGACGGTTGGAAGCACGTCCGGTGCGATAACGTCTAGCACGCAAGTGCCGGTGGTGATTCAGGGCGCCGGCAGCACGTTGAGTTTGAATGGCACAGGTGATTTGGTGGTTCGGCAGGGCAACGGCACCGCGGGGTCGCACATGGCTACGCTCGACATGTCGGGGTTGGATAATTTTAACGCATCGATTGGCCGGCTCCTGATTGGCCAAGCCGGCACGGTGCCTCCGGATAATGTTGCGCGGCCTTCGGGAACGCTGATTCTGGCCAAGACAAATACCATTATCTTATCGGGAACCGCGCCGCAGGTCATGGTGCAGGATAGCACGCAGAATGCAAATGGCGGCACGGCCTCGGTGTTAAGCCTGGGCCAGGTAAATTTTCTCTATGCTGACCAGTTGCGGTTGGGCGGCCAGAAAGGAAACGGCAACGTGTTGTTCAATCCATCGTTTTCGAGTCCTTCGCTCGTGATTCGCAATAGGGATGGAGCAAGCCGTGCCACCTTGTTAGCGGCGGGCGATAATAGTTTTGCGGCGAGCGGCAATTCCACGGTGGCGAATATCGATTTGGGCATAGGCTCATTGGACGCGATGGTCGATACGGTTTACATCGCGAGAGGTAATCCGGGCAGTTCGACTGGTACTGGCCAGGCGACGACGACTTTCACTTTCGGGGCGGGCACGTTCGACGTGAATACGCTGGAAATTGGTTTTCAGACCGCGACGGGTCCGAACGGGACAACGACGGGCACGCTGAACGTGAATAACAACGGCATTGTGACTACGAACGTTAACAGCGGCCTGGTCAGCACGGGCGCGGTGTTGTCGGTGAACACGACGATGCGATTGGCGCGGACGAACGGGGGCACGGGCGCGGTCACGGGAACCCTGTCAGTCAATGCCGGGACGGTGCTGGCGAATTCGATTGTGGCGGGCGGCGGCAACAGCACGATTAATCTCAACGCGGGCGCCTTGCTGGTGATTTCCAATAACGCGGGCACGCTCGCGGCGCCGATTCGCACGCTGAACATCAATGATTCGTCGCTGACGTTGCCGGCGTTGAATGCGGGAGGGGTATTGTCCGTGAGCAACCTGGCGGCGGGTGGTTCCCAGAATACAATCAACATCAGCACGGTGCCGCCGATTGGTTCATACCCGGCGACCTTCTCACTCATTTCTTACAAGGCTGGCGCGGGGGGAAACTTCGTGCTTGGTTCGCTGCCGGCAGCCAGCCCGAGCTATGCCGGTTCGCTGGTGGATATTGGCAACGGTGTGATTCAATTGAAATTGACCGCCGGACCGGTGGTCGACTTGTCGATGCTTTGGACGGCGGCAACGGATAATAATTGGGACACGAATACGTTCAATTGGTTGTATCACGGCAACGCAGCCAATTTCTTTGCGGGTGCGACGCCGGTTTTCGATGACACCGCGGCGCAAACAACGGTTAATCTGGCGGCGGCGATTTCTTCCGGCACGGTGACCGTTAACAATAGTGTGGCGCAGTATGATTTCAGTGGCTCGGGCAATATTCTCGGCGCGAGCGCGTTGGTGAAGAGTGGTTCGCAAACCCTGACGATCGAGAACCAGGGGATCGATAATTTTGGGAGTGTGAACGTCAACGCGGGCACGCTGCAAATCGGCAATGGAGACACCAATGGTGAGATCAGCTCGCTGAATATCACGAACAACGCGGCGATGGTGGTGAATCGCAGCGGCGCGATCGGCCTGGATTCGGCCATCGCGGGCACGGGTTCATTGACGAAGATCGGCAACGGGACGCTGACGTTGTCGGGCGCCAGCACTTATACGGGGCCAACGACTTTGACGGCGGGCGGATTGCAGATTGATGGAAGCTTGTCCGGGAATGGAGCGATCAACACGGCGGCTGGCACGGTGTTGAGCGGCGGCGGTTCAGTGGGCGGACCGGTGACCGTGGCGGGAGCGTTCAATCCGGGATCAATTAATGCGCCGGGAATTTTCACGGCGAACGGCGCGATGACCTTCTCAACCGGCAGCACGCTGACGTTTGATTTGAACGGTGCGAATACGACGCCAGGCGCGAGCGATGCCGTTACGGTTGGGGGAAATCTGACGCTTAACAACAATGCGGTCACGGCGAATTTTCTCGGAGTGCCGCAGGTTGGCAATACTTATGCGTTGTTCACGTATGTGGGTTCGCTTAACGGCAGCTTTAATCCGACTGTGACGGGGACGCACTTTACGGTGGCGTTGGACACGGTTTCTTCCCCCGGGACTGTTACTTTGCAAGTGACCGGTGGTTCGGGCGCGAATCTCAAATGGACTGGCGCGACGGACACGACCTGGGATTAGACGGTGATGAACTGGGCCGATGCGGTCAGTTCCGCACCTTCATTGTTCTATTCGGGAGACAATGTTCTGCTGGACGACAGCGCGGCGCAACCTACGCTGGGGATTGGTTTGGGAAGTGTGTAT
>DASZPR010000601.1:0-4207 GCA_035550235.1 Verrucomicrobiia bacterium
CACTTGCGCCGCCGGCCCTTCAAGGTTCGTGTTACGTTGTTTCACCAATGCTTACAGCGTCTTGCGCAACGCGCCCGATCCGCGGGGCGCCGGCACCCGGTCGTGGAGGATCGCCATCGCCGTCACGGGCCTGCCATAGTACCGCTCGTTGCCATCCTTGTTGGTGAGGAGCACCGTGCCCTCGATGGATGCGCCCGCGAAGAGACCCTTGCTCCTGCTGTACGCGTAAACCGCCGCCACCGGCATCACGTCGCCCTCGGCCGTGCGGCCCACGGGGCCCGCAGCTACGCTCAGGTCCGCCCCGAGCTGCACATTGCCGCCATGGGCGAATGCGTCGATCGCTTTCTGCGTATTCAGGACGAGCACGAGTTGCGTCACTTCGCCGCCGATCTGCGGGCCGAAACCGGCACCGCCGGTGCGAATGAACGAGGGACCGCTCCATCCATCCTTGGTCCTCGCGACCACCACGCCTTCGCCGACCTTGCCCGAGAACACAAAACCGCCCTTCGCGATCGTCAGAATGGCGAAACCTTTCGCGTGCCGCATGATGTCCTTCGGGATGCCTTTCTCGGGCATCATCTCGAATTGCCGCATCGTCGTAGCGGCCTGGTCCACCTGGCCCTGCTCATCCGCTTGCATGACCGCCGGGGCCAAACCCAGCGCCAGCGCTAGTGTGATTACATGGAGTTTTTTCATAAATACCTTTCGATTCAAGCGCGACTTATATGTTCGCGCCCATGCAGATGATTCGTATCCCCCGTCCCCGGTGGACGTAAAAACGGGCCGGTTTACTTGCTGCGTTTTTTTACCGGCAACCCGCGCCGTTTGGTTTTCGCGAAATCCTTGAGCTGTTTTTCGCTCATGGATTTCACCATTTGCCGCGAGGCCCCTTTCAGCGAGGATTTCGGGCGTTTCCCGCGCTTCGCCGCCAATGCGGCTCCCGCGGCCATTTGCTGTTTTTTGGATGTTGCTGGCATGTGGACTGAATCGCGCGCCACTCGCAAAACGCGCTTGGAGTGAAAAGTGAAAGTGGAAAGTGAATGGCGCCGCGATTTTCCACTTTCACTTTACACTTTGAATTTCCCCACGCCGCGCTCGCGCAATTTTTTCTCGATGGCGAAATTCAATTCGCTGCGGAGTTTTTGCGGCTGTGCACTCAGTTCCTCGGTCCAGACGAGCAATTCGAAATTGATCAGGTTTTCCGCAAAGCCGTCCAGCACCACCGAGGGCTCCGGCTTTTGCAGCACGCCGGGGTGTTCCTTCGCAGCCTCGAGCATCGCGGCGCGCACCTGGTCCACGTTGCTCCCGTATGAAACCACCACGGGGAAATGGAACCGCACGGACGCGCCGCCGTAACTCCAGTTCGTAATCGTGTTCGAGACAATGCGCGAGTTCGGGATGATCATCGCGACGTTGTCGTTGGTCACCACGGTGGTGGCGCGGACGCGGATCGATTCGACCTGGCCGGTCATGCCGTCGACCGTCACCCGGTCGCCGATTTTGATCGGGCGCTCGGCGAGGATTTGCAGGCCGCTGATGAAATTCGAGGCGATGGTTTGCAGGCCAAGCCCGAGTCCCACGCCGACCGCGCCGGCGAACACCGCGAGCGCGGAGAGATTGATGCCTACGTTTTGCATTGCGATGATGAGCCCCAGCGCGAGCGCGACGTAGCCGATCACTTGCGAGAGCGTGTATTGCAGCGAGACCGCCATGCCGCTCGAGCTCAGGAAGCGTTTGAGCACGAACTTCTTGATCGCGGAGGCACCCCAGATTACGGCAACAATCCAGACGACGAGGCTCGCGACCTGCAACGGGCTCAACCCGACTCCCGGGATCGCTTTCTCCCACGGGATCGGGATGCCCGCGAACTCCACGCCGAGCACCACCAGCCCCGCAAACGCCGCGAGGCTCAGCAACGAGGTGATGAAATTCGTGAGGCCCTTGTCGATGCGGAGTTTCACAAGCAAATGTTTTACAAACCCGCTCTGCAGCACCGAGGAGAGGCACAACCCCAGCACCACGCACCCGGCGAACGCCGCGACGCCCGCAATCGAGATGTTGTGCTTCAACAGCGGGAACCTGTCCTGAAAAAGCCACCCCGAATCCGCAAGGATGATGTTCATAAATTCACGTTCGGACGGGATGAACGACTGGCCTTGTCGATCATAATTTTAACTGGCGTGCGCGCTGCAGATGCCGAGCAATACGGCAAAAACACACCGCCATATCCCGTGCCTATACTCCGATCGTGCCCACGCCGGGCGTTCCGGGTGTCTTCGCCGCCTGCTGATCCGCGAGGCCTTCCGAAGCCAATATCTGGGCCACCAATGGATCGGCTTTATCCTTCTTTGTCTGCCAGCGTCCCCGGTTTGGTTTGTCGACAAATAGATAGACGACCAAACTGACCGCCAATACCGCGAGGAAATAGACAAACCAATTGCTGCAACCGGTAAGGCGAATCGCATACGCGACCGGCAAATGCAGGATGTAAAGGGGGTAACTTACGTTCCCCAAAAAAACCATCCAGCGCCGCAGATGGGCCACTTCGATATTCCAAAACTTCCCGGATGCGTACTCGATTTCCACCAGCACCCGGGGCAATCGCTGCATGGCCAGGTCAATTTTGTCCCCGCTTGCGATTACCCATGTCGCCGCCAGCAGCGTAAACACAGCCCACCTGCCGCCTAGTTCGTTCCACCCGCAGAACAACCAAACCGGCAGAAGAAGAAGAATCATCTGGGCCAAGATTGATTTCCGATACCGGTAAAAGAAAAACCCGAGCAACCATGCCCACAAAAAGCAAAGGTGGGCAATTCCGTGGGTCAAACCGGCAAATCGAATCCAACCGAAGTCCCTCGCGAGCGCATAGGAGGTTGCCGAAATGCCTGTTATCAAAGCCAGAACAATGCCCGGGGATTTGCGGAACAATGGGGCCAACAAGTAATAGAACTCCTCCATTGCCAGGGTCCATGTCGACGTGTTGGTTTCCATCGCTGTCACCACGAGGCCTTGCAGCATGAATAGATTGCCGATCACGATGCCTTTGGTCACGGCGATATTATTGAAATATTGAACATGATTTTTTTCCAGCAACCACGCGACGGGCAGCGTGATGAAAAAAAACACGAATAGATAAGTTGGCCAAATTCTCCAAAGCCGCCTCAAGATATAGCGTTCGGGGCGGATCGAGATTGAATTCGCAATCGAAAACCCGCTGATGGCGAAGAATCCCACCACCGCGGCAAGCTCCCCGTAATCGACACCACGCTCGGTAAAGGATCCCCCGATTCCCAACCCCGAGAGGTGCCCCATAAACACAATGCACGAAAGCACAAAACGCATGACCGCGAGGCATGCCCAGTGATTGGGTCCCGGCGCTTCTTCCCGTTCCTTCATTTGAGCGTGATGGAGGCGTTGACACCCTCACCCTTGATGGTTAAAACCTGACCGGGTTGGATGCTCCATTGTTGTGCATCCTCACCGATTTCAATAATCGTTCCCGCAGGCCAGAAATCCTTGTTTGACTTCAAAATTTTGTGGGTATCGGGATCCTCAATTTGAAGTTCGACATTCCGGATGCCGTCTTTCTTGACGTTGACTATCTGCAACACAGTCCCAGGTCCTGAAGTTCGGGGCCTTACAGCGATCTGCACCACTTGATTGGGGTCAGCCGCTGGCGCCGCGGAATCCGCCGCCGGGGCATTCGATGCCTGGGTGCCCGCTCCCGTAAGCCAGATCACCAGCCCCGCGGCCAATGCCATGATCACGACAAAGGCCGCGCAGTAACGCACCTGAGTAACACTCAAGCGCAATAGGGGCTCCTGGTCCGAATAATTCTGTTGCTGGCTCGATTCCACAGCACTTCGCTTCCACAGTCATCGCGCTGGATAAGTAAATGGCGACGACCCCGGAAAGGTGAATCACGTGCCGGGGAATACAAGAAAAAAATGCATGCCTGAAACTCACTTGGGACGATGGGACCCAACTTCCCGGCCCATAATGATTGGGCAAACGCGTTCCCGCGCCGCACCACCGCAATGATATTTGTGCTTTCAATTCCCACATGCACGGCGCCAGGAGCAATTTTTGTCCCTCACAGTGGAAGCGCGCCACTTTGCCGGTTCACTTTTGTGAATGCTGTCCCTAATTCACAGGCTGCGCCCGTCTTCCATGCAGGCGCGCCCGGAGATTCGATCTCATCCCTTCG
>DASZPR010000602.1:0-3709 GCA_035550235.1 Verrucomicrobiia bacterium
GTTATGTTGCACCGGGCGCGAATGGCTTTGCGGCGCTGCCTGGAAATCAATTGGTTTGGGAAAAATGTGTAAGGAACTGCCGAGTCCTCCGACTTAATATAAGTTGAACGCCGTTGACGATATGAAATCGCCCCGTACGCCGGTCAAAACGATTGTTAAGCTCACATCCCTTCTTTCTCCGAGTTGCAAACAGGCCAGCCGGCTGCAATCCGAAAGTCTGGATCGGTCTTTGACATTTTTTGAAGCCGTAGGACTTCGCATTCACCTTGTTCTCTGCAAATGGTGCCGGCGGTACGGAGAGCAGATCAAATTCCTGCGCCGTGCCGCGACCCAAGCTGAACAGCACGAGCAAACATCTACCATTGGGCTATCGCCCGAAGCTCGCGAGCGGATTAAACAAAAACTCCAGGCGGGAGAATAAGCGATATCTTTCCCGCGCGGGTGAAACGCCAATAATTGAGGAGGCGTTACTTATTTAAATCGGTCACAGCGCTCCCTGCTTCTCGTTTCGACCACAGCTCAAACAGTGATCCATTGGCGCCGTACACTGGATCCAACTCCGGGATGGGCACTCTCGCGATATTTTCATCCGCTTGCGGCCGTTCCTTAGGCTGGCCGTAATTCATGTCCCACTCCGCGCCGTTCGGATACGCGCCCACGACCCCGAAATCACTGCTTGCGCCGAGGTTCTTGTGCGCCACGCCCGCCGGAATTATCACCACATCGCCCGCTGTCAGTTTTTGTTTGATGCCTTTGTCGCCGCCGAATTTCACCGTCGCTGAACCGGCGTAAACTCCCAGCACCTCGTGCGTCGTGCTGTGGTAATGGTGATACGTGTAGATTCCGTCGCGCCAATTCCCAGTCCAATTATTCGCGGTAAATAATTGCTCAAAAACCGCGGCCGGATCGCGGGGCGCCAATTTCACGGCACCTTGATAAATCACCAAGGGAAGTTTGCTGTTGGGAATGGAACCGTCGTCGGCAAGGTCGAAAGAAATCGCACGGGGTGGGTTAATGGCTTCCATGATATGAGATTGGTGCCTGAGTTTCATGATTCAACTTACGCCTACTTTAGCGAAAGGCGCCGGAAATATTCATTCGGTCTTACCCCCAAAAATGTTGAAACGTCACCCATTGTCCGGCATGTGAAAATTGTAGGACGAATCGCAGTAACTTCCTCGACCGCTCCCCTTTTTCGCGTTCCGTCTTCCGCGCTCCGCGTTATTCGAGTCTTCTCGACAAACGCCTTCTCCCACGCAACACTTTGGCGCAATGCCGACAGAATCCGATTCACCGCTGGACCAGCTTTGGAATGAATATGGGCAGGTCTTTCGCGAATTCGATGACCTCACGCTCGCGCGCTGGCTGGCCCAGACGCTCGGCCAACTCAGCGGCAAGGTCTGGCGCCTGTCGCACCCGCTGCTCGGTGCTTATCGCCTCGCGGCGCAAATCGGCCACGAACGCCAGATTTGGTTCAAGCGGCTCGCGACTCCGCCGGCGGCGTTCCTGGAATCGCCGTGCTGCCGTGCGCCGATGCTGCCGTTTCTTACCCGCGATGTCCGCGAGACGGGGCTCATCTGCCAGCATTGCAGCGACACGCTGGTGCCGTTCGAGGAAATTCCCGATGCCATTAGGGGCGAGCTGGAAACCTGGGCGCTGCAATACTCGCCGGTCCACGCGGTCGCGCACTGGGACGATCGCCAGCGGAAAGGCGCCGGCAACTACGATCGCGCCTATGAGCAGGCGGCCAAAGAAGCGGAGGCATTGCTCACCCGCGCCGGCCACCAACTCGCGCCGCGACTGCTGGAATTTTATCCGGCCGTCATTTGGGAGGATCAGGATGAATGCCTCGAGGTGCGCCCGGAGGATGTGTTGGGGTAACCGGCTAAATGAGTTAAATGGTTAAATCAGTGAAAAACCTCCGCCGTCCAACTCAGATAACTTATTTAATCAGCCACTCATTTAACTGACTAACTGATGCGACGCCTTTTAAAATGGATATTCCGACTGATCGCGCTAGTGGTGGTCTCGGTGGTCCTGCTGCTGGTGTTCAAGGACACCATCTTGCGCATGGTGGCCGAGCACCAGATTCGCAAGGAGACGGGCATGGATGTGAAAATCGGGCGGTTCTCCTCCGGTATTTTCTCACCCGTGGTCACGATTGAAAATCTCACGCTCTACAACACGCCGGAATTCGGTGGGACGGAATTCCTCATTATTCCAGAATTGCACATCGAACTGGATGCCGACGCGCTCGCGGCGCAAAAGGTGAAAGTGAAGCTGGCGCGATTCAATCTCGCGGAACTTGATGTCGTGAAAAATCAAGCAGGCGAGACGAACATCGTGACCATGCTGGCCAAAATGCCGAAGGGAAAATTGGCGCCGCATGGAATTCATATTGGTGGAAAGAAATTCGACTTCGAAAGCATCGACGTGTTGAATCTATCCATCGGTAGAATGCGTCTGATTGATTTGAAGGACCGCAAGAACGACCGCGACGTCGCCATCAATGCGGACAACCAGGTCTTCAACAACATCAAAACCGAAGGCGATGTTTATAGCATCATGTTTCTTATCTGGCTGCGCAGCGGCGGTGCTTCGCTTATCAAGCCGGGTGACATCGCCACTGATTTGCTGAATCGGAAGCCGAAACATCCTCGCGAACAAATTGAGCGCCCTGCCCCGGCGAAGAAGACCAATTAGGCGTCGGACGCGATTTTCCAAATTGCCGGCGAGTTGCCTGAATTTTCCACTTTTTAAGTCGCCCGTTCGCGCTTAGGTTCCTGCCCAATGGATAAAGATCAAGTCGCAGAAATTCTGGTCGGCATTGGGACGTTGCTGGAATTGAAGGGCGAAAACCCGTTCAAGACACGCGCCTATTTCAACGCCGCGCGCGCCATTGAAGCGATCGGCGAACCCATCGCAACGGTGATTGAAGAAAACCGGTTGGGCGAAATCAAAGGCGTCGGTGAGGCGATTCAGAAAAAAGTCACCGAACTCGTGACGACGGGCAAACTGGTTTACTACGAGGACCTGAAGGCTTCGGTCCCAGCAGGATTGCTGGCGATGATGGAGATTCCCGGCGTTGGTCCAAAGAAGATCAAAGTTCTCTACGACGAATTGAAAATTCAAAGCGTCGACGAATTGGAAAAGGCCTGCCAGGACGGTCGGGTCGCGGCGCTGAAAGGGTTTGGCGAAAAAACGGCGGTGAACATTTGCGAGGGCATCAATCGCCGCCGCTCTTATGCGTCGAAGCATTTGCTGGATGACGCATTGCTGGCGGCGGAAGCGGTGCTCGACGATTTGCGCGCGCATCCGGATGTGATTCGTTCCAGCGAAGCGGGGAGCTTGCGGCGTCGCAAGGAAATCATCGGTGACGTTGATTTGTTGGTTTCGTCGAAGAATCCCACGAGCGTGATTGAATTTTTTACCAATCGGCCGGGCAATCTCAACGTGATCGCGAAAGGCGACACGAAGGCGAGCGTGTTGCTCGCTGGCGGCATTCAATCCGATTTGCGCGTGGTGACCGACGCGGAATTTCCGTTTGCGCTGGCGTATTTCACCGGGAGCAAGGAGCACAATATCGTCATGCGCCAGCGCGCAATTCAGCGCGGGCTGCGGCTGAACGAATACGGGTTGTTTCGTTCCAAGGAAGAGACGCGCGACCCGAAGTTGCTCGTCAAATGCCACACGGAGGAAGAAATTTTTC
>DASZPR010000603.1:0-2209 GCA_035550235.1 Verrucomicrobiia bacterium
CTCAACCACACCAGCATGATCGCGCGAAGGTTTACCGGAATGATAAAGAACAGCAGCATCGTCAGCATGCGATCCGGCGCCAGCATCGCGAACGCCGCCACCACCCCGAAAATTCCCGCCGACGCCCCGACCACCCATCCGCCGAATAGACTCTGCGATATCAACGAAAGCAAAATCTGGAATAAACCGCCAATCGCGCCGCTGAGAAAATAAAGCGTCAAAAAGCGCGCCTTGCCGAGGACTTGTTCCACTTCGCGGCCGAACATCCACAAGGTGAAACCGTTTAAAATGAGATGCATCAGACCCGCGTGCAGAAATTGGAAGGACAACAACTGCCATACAAAACCGCGCTTGATGCCATCGAGGCTCAGGGCCAGGTAATGCGCCTCAAAATCCTCGGAAACCATGTGTTGCAGGATGAACGCGACCACGAGCAGCACGACGAGCATCACGGTCGCTGAAAAGCGCCAGTGGCTCGTTGGTTCCCGCATGTAATGGCGATCTGCTAATCCCATCGTGGATGAAAGTAATCGTGAAGATGAGACATTTCAACGCAGTTCTTGTTCATGAGGCGCATCTCAATTTTTGAGTAAGGCGAAAAATCCAAACGCTTCCCGTCCCGGAGGGACTTCCGAGAATAGTCCGGCAGTTCACTGCCGGGTCTTCTGCAGTCATTCAAGTCCCGAATGGGACGGTTGAACAGGCAAATTTTTTCAGCCGTCCCATTCGGGACTCGCTCGTTCACATCCGATTCCCGGCAGTGAACTGCCGGGCTATTCTCAATGGTTCCTCCGGAACCGGGGACGTCTGACTTACTTTCCAAAATGCGAGCGCTGTTGTTCAGGTTGAAACGTCTTGAAAACTCATAAAGTATCCATTTCCGGATGTGACATACGAAGGCGCGGCAAAAAATAAAATCGGCTGAAGGCGAGGCCAGTCAGCATGCCACCCAAATGCGCGAAGTGGGCTACGTTCCCTCCGAGGACCACCGCTAAAAGCGATTTAGGAAATGCGATACCCAGCCCGGTCATAATCAGCATGACCGCGAGCAACGATTGCGCGCGCATTTTAATAGGCAGCACAAAGAACAGAAGCATGATCAGCGGTTGTCGCGGGAAAAGCATGGCGAAGCACGCCACGATGCCAAACACTCCTGCGGATGCGCCCACGGTCGCTCCGTTGAAATAATGCGGCCATAACACGCAGGCCATCACCTGCAAGAGGCCGCCAATGATACCGCTGGAAAAATAAACAACCAAAAACCGCGTCTTGCCCACCGTCCATTCCACCGCGCGTCCAAAAACGAAAAGCGCCCAGCAATTCAACGCGATATGTGCGAGGCCTCCGTGAAGGAATTGGTAGCTCAATAATTGCCAGAAATATCCATGCAGCAAACCCCATCGGCTGAGCGCCAGATACTCCAGGTAGTTGACTTTGCGCAAAACCGTGAATTGGAGACAAAACGCAATAACGTTCAACGCCACCAACGCCACTGTGGCGGACAATCTCCATCTGCGGCGCGGTTGCATTTCATTGTGTTCCGGGTACATCGACCGACAATAGCGGCGAATCCCTCACTTTTCAACCGAGGCCTATAGTGGCACGGGCGTCTCGCCCGAGCGGCTGCGTTGTTCCATTCAAATGGGCAAGATGCCCGTGCTACTACGCTGCTTTCCGTTTCCACCACAAAACCAATTCCAACCCCGTCCGATTCGGATACGATCGCGGCACCCATTCCTTGACCAGTTCGAAGTGCGGAGAGAACCGCTGCCTCAATTCATCCCGCGTCGTGCCGAACGGCGGAACATCCGTGTCGGGAATCATATAATTCACTGCGAGATATTGCCCGCCCGGTTTCAACCATCGCAAAGCCGCGTTCACGTAAGCATCGCGTTCCTTCGGATCAATCGCGCAGAACAACGTGTGCTCGAACAGCCAGTCGAATTGAAATGGCGGTTCGTCGTGAAGAAAATCACCCAATTGAAATGTCGCGGTCAAACCCGCCGCCTTCGTTTTTTCCTTCGATAGCTCAATGGCACTCGGTGCGATATCGAAGCCATACGCGTCGAATCCCGCCTTTGCCCATTCGCGCACATCATGGCCCGTGCCGCATCCGGGAATACAAACCGTTCCCCGCGGCAAAACACGATGCGCCGCCAAAAAATCCACCAATCCCGGCGAAGCCTCGCCCTTTTCCCAGGGCATGTCT
>DASZPR010000604.1:0-1628 GCA_035550235.1 Verrucomicrobiia bacterium
GTGCACGCGGACTGAGTACTATGTCCGTATTTTCCACAATAGAAATCGTCGTGTGAGCGTGCTAACTTTGCTCGGTTTTTTAGTGGAGAGGAGGCGGCGACCGAGGCGAAGGCGAACAAAAATCTAATCGAGAAACCCCGATTAGAAACGAAGCTAAGTCGTCGCGCCTCAACAAAAATCGCGATTCTAATCGAGAAAAAAGGGGAAATTTTTTAGACGAAATCCAAAAGAAAGAGCACGATCATCTGATTGAGAAACCCGCGGAGAGCATGGCAAGAAGTTGCGTGCTACGAGGATCGTAGTATCGCCGCCGCAATCTTTCGCAATTATCGGTGCCAAAGCGTCGCAATTTTGGCCATTTAACCTAAATAAGCGTGATATGGCGCGCCAAGGCGGCGCAAAATGGCAAAATGACAGCGCAACAACAACCCGAACCCTGGCTTCGCGGCACTCTCACTGACGTTGCTGTCGTGCCGCGCGCCGTGCTTCACGCTCTGGAACTCGCCCGCGAAGACATCCTTCGCTGGTGCGGCAGCGTCACGGACGACGAATTGAACGCGCGGCCGGCAGGAATCGCGCCGGTCGCATTTCACATTCGCCACATCGTACGCAGCGCGGCCCGCCTGCTCACCTACGCCGAAGGCGCGCAACTCACGCCTGCACAGCTAGATGCAATGAAATCGGAACTCGATCCGGGCGCAACGAGCGCTACCTTATTCTCTGAATTTAACGAAGGAATCGATCGCGCAAGCGCGAGAATCCGCGCCATCGGTGCTGGCCATCTGGAGGAATCTCGGAAAGTCGGAAGGAAGGAATTGCCAACTTCGGTCGGCGGGTTGCTGGTTCACATCGCCGATCACACGCAGCGCCACGTAGGCCAGGCAATTACCACCGCAAAAATCGTGATCGCCGCACGCGGCTAAATACAGCGAAGTCAGTTACTTGCCAAGGCGCACCAAACCATCTGGCGTTGGCGGAATTACCACTTCCCCGTCGCGAAGTAAAGAAGGAGCGCCGCCGCTCCGACCATAATGATGTTGCCGACCAAAGCCTGGAGCGCGACGGAAATCGACGGTAGATCTTCGTTCAGAATTTTTTTCATTGTCTCCCCTGACCCAGATCCTTACCCAACTTATGCTTACGATAAACCCACATTTTATAGAGAGAGCGCGCTTGCATCAAGACCGAAGATGCCGAGTGCCGAAATCCCGTCAAAATCTATGCTAAGTTATTCTAGGGGGCGGTTAGCTCAGCGGTTAGAGCATCCGGTTTACACCCGGAAGGTCTAGTGTTCAAATCACTAACCGCCCACCATCGCCGCAGCCAATAATCCCCAATTCGAGTTGCGCTTCGTAGATTAATGCGCCGGGCACTTCAGCACGGCAAGATAGTTGCGCTGAAAAAGCGGGACATTGCCCGAATCGAGATCGAACTCGGCAACGAGCGGCTTGCCATTAATTTTTGCCTGCTGGCCGCCGAATCCGCGCACGGGCCAGGTGAGATGATATCCAGCGGGTCCGGCAGTCCAATTGTAATAATCAAAGAGCCGGAACGCCGCCCACGGACCCTGAAATTCGCCAAAACTCGTCCCATTGATGCTGAGGCTGGCTTCCCCGCCCGCCCCTGAC
>DASZPR010000605.1:0-8363 GCA_035550235.1 Verrucomicrobiia bacterium
CAAACAATTCGTGAATGCACTTATCGCGCGGATATTCTGTTGCGGTATTGTTCCAATCCACGAGCACCTGCCGGCGCTCGGCTTCGCTGAGCAACGGCAATTCGGAAAGACGGCCGGCCGGATTCGCGGCGATGCCTTCGAGCAAAATTTCAAAATGCTCCAGCAAGCGATTGACCGTGCTGGCATCGAACAAATCGCGATTATATTCGGCCTGCGCCACCAGTCCGCGCTCCGTCACCTGCAGCACCATCGTGAGATCAAACTTGGCCGTGTCCGTCTCGCAATCCACGAAGCGCAACGTGAGATTCGGCCAGGTCATTTCACCGAGCGTGCTGTTTTGCAACACGAACATGATGCGCGTGAACGGCATGTGGGTCGCCGCGCGCTCGGGCTGCAATTTTTCAACGAGCTTTTCAAACGGCAAATCTTCGTTGGCGTACGCGTTCAACGTCGTCTCGCGCACGCGCCGCAATACTTCTTCAAATCTCGGATTGCCCGAAAGGTCGGTCCGCAGCAAAAGCGTATTGACGAAAAATCCGATGAGCGGCTCGGTCTCCATCCGGTTCCGCCCGGCGATAGGCGAACCAATCACCACATCCTCTTGTTGCGTGTAGCGATGCAGCAGCGCCTTAAACGCCGCCAGCGCCACCATGAATAAACTGGCGCCGTGACGGACGCCAATTTGCGTCAGCGAGTCGGCAAGTTCGCGCCGCAACACTCGCGATTGAATCGCGCCGCGAAAAGTCTGCACTGCGGGCCGTGGATGGTCCGTTGGAAGTTCCAACACGGGCGGCGAACCTTCGAGTTGGCGCCGCCAATAGGCCAGTTGTTGCTCCAACACTCCGCCTTTCAGCGCGGCGCGTTGCCAGACGGAGTAATCGGCATATTGAATCGGCAGCGGTCGCAATTGCGGCTCGCGATGCTCGCAACGCGCAGCGTAGAACTCGCTCAGTTCACGGAAACAAATTTTCAACGACCACTCATCAGAAGCGATGTGATGCATGTTCAGGACGAACCAATGGTCGTCCGGTTGCACCCGGATGAGCGTGGCGCGAATCGGCAGGCTGGCGCTGAGATTAAACGGCCGGTTCACTTCCGCGCGCACCAGCGTTCGCGCTTCTTCGTCACGTTGGGCGGCCGGCCTCGCGGTGAGATCGTGAATCTCCAATTTCAAACTCAGCGTGCGATCGACCAGTTGCGCGGGGCTGCCATCCGAATCCACGAACCGCGTCCGCAAACTGTCGTGACGCGTCACGAGACCGTCGAGCGCGTATTGCAACGCGTCGACATCCAGCGCGCCGGTCATGTGCACCACCGTGGGGACGTTATAGAGCGGACTGTTGGGCTCGAGCTGGTCAAGGAACCACAGGCGTTGCTGCGCAAAGGAAAGCGGGATGGTCGCCTCGGCGGCTTTGCGCAATCGTTCCGCGAGCAAAGCGCGTTTCGTTTTACTCTCCGTCTCAGGAGTGGAATTCACCAAAACACTCATGATGCGATCCAGTTGCTCAGGCGGGATTTCCGAAGTTGTGGAGCGGCGCCGGCGGTTTTAAAAACCACGGCACGCGGCCTCGTCACGATTTGGGAAGTTCCGTTTGAGAAACAATCCAGTTGGGCTGTCTTGAAGGACAGCTCATGCTGAAACGCTCGCCATTGAAACACGAAAGAAGTTGGCCGGTGATTCCTCCGCCGGACGGCGAAAACAGGCGTTTTTCCGCCCGATACGCTATAATTATGGTCGTTGGTTCCCATATAACGACCGTCAGCGTATTACGTTGATTCGAAATGCAGTAAGTGGGTGAAAACCTATCGGGGAGCGTGGAAAGACCCTACGTGGAAACGCGTTTCGTTAAACCGTTAAATGAGTTAAACAGGTTAAATAAGCGTTACCTGCCTCACCGCTTATTCTCCTTATTTAACAAATCACTGATTCAACCTGTTCAACCAAACTATTCCCCTCAATAACCCACCACCGAGCGGACTTTATTCCCTTTCAACCGATCGCGTCCGTTGAGGAATTTCAGTTCAATCAGGAAGGAAATTTCCAGGATTTGCGCGCCAAGTTTTTGCACGAGGGACGCAGCCGCTGCAGCGGTGCCGCCAGTGGCAAGCAGATCGTCAATCAAAAGCACGCGCGCGCCCGGTTTAAGCGCGTCGATGTGCATCGCGATCGATGAGGTACCGTATTCCAAATCGTATTCCTGCTCGTGCGTTTTATACGGCAGCTTACCTTTTTTGCGCACGGGAACAAAGCCGGCTTGAAGCCTTACGGCAGCAGCGGCCGCGAAAATGAAACCGCGCGCGTCAATCCCCACCACCGCATCCACCTGTCCCGGCTTGAAACCATCAATCAGCAAATCGATGCACCCCGAGAAAAGCTTCGCATCCGCCAGCACCGGCGTAATGTCCTTGAATTGAATTCCCGGTTTCGGAAAATCAGGAACGTTGCGAATGGCGCGTTCAATGTCAGCCGGCGTGGTTTGACTCATGCGTAGTGTTTAGAGGGGCGGGCATACCCGGCGCAAGGAAATTATCTGCCGCGTGAAACGTGAAACGCAAAACGTGAATATTGCCGAGCGTTCCAGGCGGATTCACGTTTTGCGTTTCCCGTTTCAATCCCCTACTTCACCTTCGCCGCCTCCAGCTTCTCAATCATCTTGCGAAGCTTTTTCAACGCGATGTTCTGAATCTGCCGCACGCGTTCGCGGGTGACGCCGAATTTCTCCCCGACTTCTTCCAGGGTCCGTTCCGGCCCGCCGTCGAGGCCAAACCGCGCCCGCAAAATCGTCGCCTCACGCGGATCGAGCGTTTTCACCATTTCCTGAAGCATCCGCGTGACCGTCTTTTCTTCAAGCTGCTCGTATGGTGTATCAGCAGCTTCGTCCTGCACAACTTCGGCAAAATTATTCGAATCCTCATCGCCAATCGGCGCGTCCAGCGATGCGGGGCGAATCGCCGCCAGGCGCATTTGCGCAACCCGCGAGGCGCTGATGCCCAATTCCCCGCCCAATTCATCATCGGTGGGTTCGCGCCCCAACTCCTCCTGCAACCGCATCGCCGTGCGGCGCATTTTCGAAATCTTGTCCACCAGATGCACCGGCAGCCGGATGGTCTTGGATTGATTGGCCAGGGCGCGTTTGATGGATTGCTTGATCCACCAGGAGCCGTAGGTCGAAAGTTTTCCGCCCTTGGACGGATCAAAACGTTCGACGGCCTTCATCAAACCAATATTCCCCTCACTGATGAGATCGAGCAATGGCAGACCGATGCCTTCGTAATCGCGGGCAATTTTGACGACGAGCCGCAGGTTCGCCTTGATCATCTGTTCACGCGCCTTCTTGTCACCCTTCTTGATGCGCGCCGCCAGTTCAATTTCCTCCTGCGGCGTCAGCAATTTGACCTGGCCGATTTCGCGCAGGTAAAGCTTGATCGCCGTGTCGCCATCGTAACTGCTGCGCTCGCGCTCAATCGGAGCCGCATGTTCCTCCGCAGCTTTCGGAACGATGGCCGGCGATTCGATTTCTCCCGGTTTATGAAATCCGTTCTCAGCCTTGCCGGGTTCTTTGGCAGGAGGAGCCGCTTTCATCAAAGCGCCGCGCGCAGGTTGCAATTTTCGTGCGTGAACCCTGGTGGCGCGAACGCTGGCACCGTTCTTCCGGCCACCCGATTTTTGGTTTTTGGCTTTCGCGACCATGATAAATCAAGATTCAATTCAATTGTTACGACCCCTAATTAAACACCGCCCGCCTTACTTCGTTGTTTTTAAATGATTAACCAATCGTTGAATAAGCAGGTATGGGTTGTGTTGCCCAAACATTGCGTATTTCAAAGGCATTTGATCACCTGCGATCACGAGCAACGGCGATCCAATACAACAACTGCAACAGCGCCGTAACCAGCCCCGCCACGTAGGTCAACGCCGCGGCGCCAAGCACCCGGCTGACCGCTCCGCGCTCGTTTCCACTTACGATGCCCAGGCGAAACAATTGTTCCTTCGCCCGGCGGCTTGCATCGAACTCCACCGGAAGGGTAATGGCCTGAAATAATGCAACAATAGCAAATAACACAATGCCCAGCATCATCAGGTTCGAAAACAAGGCACCGCTGATACCCAGCATCGAACGCATCACCACCGCACCCATCAATATCAGGTAGGACGCCGACGACGCGAAATTGGTAACTGGCACAATGGCCATGCGAAAATTCAACGGCGCATAGTCAGCCTGCTTCTGCAACGCGTGGCCCGCTTCGTGCGCAGCCACACCCACCGCAGACAAGGAGCGCTCGTTGAAATTGGCGGAAGAAAGAAACAACGCCTGTTTCCTCGGGTCATAATGATCAGTCAAAGTCCCCGGAATTTCCTCGACTGGAACATTGTATAAGCCCGCACTGTCCAGGATGCGCCGGGCCGCTTGCGCGCCGCTCAAGCCGGATTCGACCGGGACACGCATGTATTTGCCGTACGTGGAGGAAAGCCGGAACTGCGCATAAAGTCCCAGGAGCAAACCCGGAATCACGCACAGCCACCATAGTGGATCAAAACCAAGAAACATCATATACAACTCAATGAGCGAGTTTCATGCTCACTGGCTTTTGGACGCCGTTTTAAACGGTATCGTTCAAAACCATAGAAGATACGCAGGTTTTGAGAAATAGGGTTGAGACATCCATCCCTCCGCATGACGCGATTCGGTGTCTCAAAGTGTGCGATTATGGCGCAACTCGTGGCACGGCGTCTTCCCCCCTGCGAACCCTGGGAGCACCGGCGTCCCGCCGGCCCCTCCCCGGCAATCATCACGCTCCCGTAGGGCTTGGCGTAAATTGCTGAATAAGTTCCAGCACCTTATCCACAGCTTCCTCTGGCTTGATGGCCAACATCGCGCCGCTGCGCGCTTTGATCTCCACCTCGCCCTTGGCCAGCGATTTTTCGCCGATACCGATGCGAATCGGAAAACCAACAAGCTCCGAATCCTTGAACTTCACGCCCGGCCGCTCGTCGCGATCATCAAGAATCACGTCCACCCCGCGAGCGGTGAGATCAGCGTAGATTTTTTCCGCAAGCTTCATGACCGCAGAATCCGGAGCCACGCTCAAAGGCGTGATGCACACCACGAACGGTGCGACGCTGACCGGCCAGACGATGCCGTCCTTATCGTTGCTCTGCTCAATGACCGCTTGCAGAGTGCGCGTGACACCAATGCCGTAACAGCCCATGACGCACAACTTACGCGCGCCATCCTCCGCCAGATAAGTCGCGCCAAGTTTTTCACTGTATTTCGTCCCGAGAATGAATATATGGCCCACCTCAATCGCGCGGCGGATTTTCAAGGACTTGCCGCACTTGGCGCAAGGCTCGCCGGCCGTGACCGTCCGCAAATCAGCCCATTTGGTCACCTGAATATCGCGCTCGATGGAGACGTTTTTGAAATGAAAACCATCTTCATTCGCACCGGTGGTCATTTCGTTCGCGCCGCGCAGACGTTCATCGACATAAACTGAAAACTTCTTCACGCCCACCGCGCCGAGGCTGCCTGGATGCGCGCCAAGCGCTTCAAAAATTTCCGTCGCTTCAGCCGGACGAAAAATCGTCGTGCCGAGCACGCCGGCCAGCTTGGCTTCGTTGAGTTGGTCATCGCCACGGATCAGGATCAACACCGGCTTGCTGTCAGCCATGTAAATGAGCGTCTTGATCTGACGATTGGCCGCAACCTTGAAAGGCTCCTTGCTCAGCGCCTCGATCGTGACCACGCCCGGCGTGGCGAATTTCTCCACCGCCGCCCCGATTTCGCGCGCAGCCGTTTTCGGAATGCCGCTCGTCGCCTTCTCCACGTTCGCCGCGTAACCGCAGCCTTCGCAGAACACGACCTCGTTCTCGCCCGTCTCGGCAGGAACCATGAACTCGTGCGAAAAATTTCCCCCAATGACGCCAGTGTCCGCTTCCACCGGGAAATTTTTCAGCCCGCAACGATCGAAAATCCGCTTGTAGGCATCATACATTTTTTTGTAACTGCCCATGGCGGCTTCGTCATTCACATCGAAGCTGTAAGCATCCTTCATGATGAATTCCTTGGCGCGCATCAGGCCGTAGCGCGGACGGATTTCATCGCGGAACTTGATGCTCACCTGGTAAAAATTAATTGGCATCTGGCGATAGGAATTAATCTCGCTCGCCGCCACCGTGGTGATGACTTCCTCGGCCGTGGGGCTGAGCAACCATTCCTTTTTCGCGCGATCGCGGACTTTAAAGAGCACTTCAGCGGCCGTTTCGTAACGCCCGCTTTGCTGCCAGATATCCGTCGGCTGCATGGTGGGCATCAGCACCTCCAACGCACCCGCGCGATCCATTTCTTCGCGCACGATCTTTTCCACCTTGCGCAATGCGCGCAAACCCAGCGGCAAAAAAGTATAAACCCCGCCAGTCAGTTTGCGAATGAGTCCCGCACGCAACAACAGCTTGTGCGAAACGATTTCCGCGTCCGAAGGAGCTTCGCGGAGCGTCGGTACGAATGTCTTGGTCCACTTCATGTGGCCGAAAGGTTAAACATAAAGCCTCCCCGGAACGAAAGTATTTTATTCATCGATCGGGATTAGGGAGACAACTTCACACCTACCCTGTTTTAGAGCGGGTTGTGGTCAGACCGTTTTCAGGGCGGGTTGAACAACGCCGCCTGTAACCGCCTCAAATCCTGCAGGTCATCAGCATTGGCGGCCGGTTCTCCGCCGGATGTCATCTGTTTGGGGGAGTGCCATTTCCAATATTCGCAATGCCCATCCGCAAAGGAAAGATTCATGCCGTGACTGTGGCGGTCGGATGGCGCATCGTGCCAGGTTTGATCGGGATCACGATAAAGCATGAAGATGCCATCATTGATGGTCTTTTCGTTTTCATCCAGGAAAACAAAAACCGCGGCCGGACGCGAAATTTCCGAAGAGCGAGTCGCCACCCCGGTCATGGCGCTCGGAGGCAGGTTATGAACGTATTGAGGATCCATATCGCCATTTAAATAATATTCCATGGAATAACTCCGGCTCCTCAGCACGCTGGTATCATTCACTGTAGAACGATCCGATGAACAATGATAAACAGCCGGATTGTTGACGTAAGGAAAAATGGAACCTTGTTGGATAAACGAAAAATCCGCTGAAACAGTCACGTCGCCAACCACCCATGAATTCGTCGTGCTCGCGTACGGGGAATAAAGTGCTATCTCCCCGGCGTTCAGCGGCAGGGCTCCGTTTTGTTCCTGCGCATACATCATCCAGCCGGCTTGCAATTGACGCTGGTTGTTCAAGCAGTTGGTTTGTTGGGCTTTCGATTTAGCCATGGAAATGACCGGTAACAGCAGCGCCGCCAAAATCGCGACGAT
This sequence comes from Verrucomicrobiia bacterium, assembly GCA_035550235.1. Taxonomy (GTDB): domain Bacteria; phylum Verrucomicrobiota; class Verrucomicrobiia; order Limisphaerales; family DASXHY01; genus DASXHY01. The sequence continues at coordinate 7,365 of DASZPR010000605.1, forward strand.
GGCAATGACCACCAACAACTCAATCAGCGTGAAAGCGCGTTCGGGACAGGTTGCGGAGCTTTTCACTGTTTATCTGCCTTTTCGACCACTATAAAACTTACGACTTTGCGACTGGGCGTAAGCTTAAGGCCAAGTTCGTCGCTCACAACCCTCATCAATCCATCCGGCGTGGAATCCCACTTCAAATCAACATTGAATTTCCCGCTCAACTTCGTCTCGTCAATGACCGCAGTTCCCAGGCTAAGTTCGAGATCATGAGCCAACGTGTAGGGGAAAGCCGAGCGGAGCACCAGAGAACCCGGCTTAATATCGTTCTCAAACGGACCAATGCCTGTCTTCAGCCCTGGTGCATGAGGGGATTGCACAGTAAGAATCAGGACATTGGTCTCAATCAACACCCGGCGTCCCGTCAGCCCGATCTGCTTTTTTATTTCTTCCTGAAAGCCCTTCATTTCATCGTTCACATTGTGATAGGTATCGATGAAATCATATTTTTGTTCCGGGACGGAAGTCTCAATGATCAGCCGGGTATCGACCGTGTTGTAGGCACCCAGCAACAAATCCACAACATCGAGTCCCCAGCCCAACTTCTTGCCCCTGGTACCGTCAGCCCGGTGGATGTGGGCTTGCACCGTGGAGGGTAGTGAAGGACGAATTTTGACTTGTGGCCGCAGACCGTCCAGCAACGACAGGTCAAATCTCTCCTGCCATGCGGGCGTTCGGCGTGCCATGATTTCTTTGAAGGCCACAGTCGCCGTTCCAGCGGCGAACAAAATTCCCAGCCCAGCCACCACAGCCGTTTTTGTTTTGGTCCATGCCATAATTTTCAATCCTCCTTTGATGAGCGTTAAGCTCGAGCCGCTGGCCATTGCGCCTTTGGCAAGAGCTGCCGCCGTCACCGACTTTGCGAGCGCCGCCGGTGCGACTTGAACGGAATGCGTGGAAATGACCCCTCCGATCATAGCTGTAGTCGAGGAAATACCGTGTTTAGCGAAAAAT
>DASZPR010000606.1:0-3574 GCA_035550235.1 Verrucomicrobiia bacterium
CCTCCGCTCGAGAAGCTCTGACCGCCGGCGGACGCGGCGATGCGTCGTCAACCGGCCGTTCCCAAAAACCATCCGCCTCCAAGCTGGATCGCAAAGAACAAAAGCGCCTGGAAGCCGAGCAACGCCAGGCCCGTTCCAAAATCAAAAAGGAACAGCAACAAGCCGTGCACGATCTGGAAAAGCGCATTCAAAAATTGGAACAACGTCAGGCCGAAATCACGCTCGAGCTGGAAAAACCGGAAACCTATCAAGCCGGCGGCAAAGCCATGGACCTGAACCGCGAATTCAAACACAACGCCGACCAAATCGCCGAGCTGACCCCAAAATGGGAGGCTGCCGCCGCAAAATTGGAAGCGCAGGAATCCGCCTAAACTCATTTAACCAATCACTTATTTAACTTATTCGACGATTCCACCAACCTTGACATCCCATCCATCCTGGCGTATTCAGAGGCCAATGTTAAACAGTGCGTCATCCAACCTGATCCTCGCGATCATTATGAGCCCCACTTGGGGCCGGAGCGACGCGTTCTGATTTAACGCAGTTTTTCCCAAAGCCCTGAGTAAACCACTCAGGGCTTTTTTTATTGCCCTAAACAATTATGAAAAACCAGACCACCGCCACCGTCACCCTCGCCGAAATCGTCGCCGCCCGCGTCCGCCTGAACGGCTCGATTATCCGCACGCCGTGCCCGGAATCACCGGCGCTCAGTGAACTCACCGGCGCGCAGATTGTGTGCAAGCAGGAATACCTGCAACGCACCGGCAGCTTCAAAGAACGCGGCGCGCGCAATGCCCTCGCGCAACTCACGCCCGCGCAAGCGAAGCAGGGAGTCATCGCCGCCTCCGCCGGCAATCACGCCCTCGGCCTCTCGTGGCACGGTCGTCTGCTGAATGTCCCCGTCACCGTCGTTATGCCGCGATTCGCGCCGCTGGTAAAAGTCGGACGCTGCCGCCAATTCGGCGCGACCGTCATTCTCCACGGCGACACCTTCGATGAAGCCCGCGAAGAAGCCAATCGTCTCGCGCAGGAACGGCAACTCACTTTTATTCCCGCTTTTGACGATCCCAAAGTCATCGCGGGGCAGGGGACACTCGCGTTCGAATTGTTGGAACAAGTTCCCGACGCCGAAGCAGTCCTCGTCCCCGTCGGCGGCGGTGGATTGTTGGCCGGAGTTGCGACAGTACTGCACGCGCTCAAACCGGAATTACAAATCATCGGCGTCGAGCCTGCCAACGCTGCCTGTTTCGCCGCTGGGATTGCCGCCGGAACTCCCGTCCGTGTTCCCACGCGATACACTCTCGCGGATGGTTTGGCCGTCGCGGAAGCCGGGCATCACACGTTGGCCATCGCCCGGCCGTTGGTTCATCGGATGGTGCAAGTCCAGGAAGAGGATCTCGCCTTGGCCATCCTGCGATTCGCCGAACTGGAAAAATGCATTGTCGAAGGCGCGGGCGCTGCCGGATTGGCGGCGCTGTTGAGCGGACAACTTTCAGACCTCGCCGGGCGAAAAGTCGTGCTTCTGCTCACTGGCGGAAATATCGATCCCTTGGCACACAGCCGGGTGATTGAGCGCGGCCTCGCCGCGGACGGCCGCATCTATCGCTTCGACGTGCTCCTCTCGGATCGCCCGGGCGCTTTGGTGCACTTGTCCACTGTTCTGGCCAAGGCCGGCGCTAATGTCACCGAAATCGTGCACAACCGGACGTTTGCCGGCCCCGATCTTTCCCGGGTCCACGTTCTGTGTACTGTGGAAACCCGCGACCGTGCCCACGTAGCAGAAATCCAGCAGAGTCTAATCGAAAACGGGGTGGAACTGGTCGACAGAAATCGACAATGCGAGCCCAACAACGACGTCCGTAATTGTGCCCAACAGCCAATTAAATAGATGCGGTCATTTGGCAAAAATTGCCGGTCAAGCACCCCGTTTCTCCTCGGAAACCTTGTAAAATGGTGCAACGCAATGCAGTCCGTTGTATGATTAAGTTTGCACTTAGGCCACAGGTTGTAGCAATATGCAAAGGCGTCCGTTGGCGGTTGTTGGCTCCCTAAAATCAGAACGTTTAACGACATGGCACAAGCGAAGAAACGCGAAGTGAAAACTACGGACGGGAAGACCCGTATACTACTGGTTGACGACCATGCAGTGGTGCGATTTGGAATCGCCCAACTCATCAATCGCCAACCGGATATGACCGTTGTTGGTGAGGAGGAAGATGCCTCCAAGGCCATGGGAGCCATTGAGACCCTAAAACCCGACCTCGTCATTGCCGACATTTCCCTTAAGGAAAGCAGCGGACTGGAATTGATGCGCAATATCAAGGCGCAGCACGCTGGCCTGCCGGTCCTCGTCGTCAGTGGCCATGACGAATCCATCTATGCCGAAATCGCCTTCCGCGCCGGTGCGCTCGGCTACCTGATGAAAGAAGAGGCGCTGGACAAGATCGTTATCGCCATCCGCCGCGTGCTCAGCGGCGCGATCTACGTCAGTGATTCGCTCGCGGCCAAAATGCTCCAGCAGCAGATTCGCGGGCAGAACACCATCAATGATTCGCCAGTGAAAGACCTCAGTGATCGTGAACTGGAGGTGTTTCAACTGATCGGCCAATGGAAAACCACGCGCGACATTGCGGACGAACTGCATCTCAGCGTGAAGACCATTGAGTACTATCGCGAGCAGATTAAACGCAAGTTGAGTCTGAAAAACGCGGCCGAGCTTACCCAACGCGCTACTTCATGGGTTGGCCGCGAAGCCACTAAATAATCTGGCCGTTGGAAGGTTCTGAGGCTTTTGACAGGGAAATCATGCGTGCCGAAATGATCGTTCCGCAAAACCCCGGGGAAACCCTTGGACTTCAACACGGCAAACTCCGGTATATTAAATATGGGTTGCACCGATTGTTTCCGAAACGGTTTCGTGGTGAAATGATTCCCAGATGCAACCACTGTTTCAAAGTATGTCAAACATGGCTTTGAACGAAGACGTGAAATCGGTGACGGGATTCGGTTCATTTTGAAAAAGAATATGAAAACTATCTCTGCGACATCAGCCCCTGCGCGCGCAAACGTCGCGGCAACGCCAAATCAACCGGGCGGGCTGGCGGGTCATATCCAATCGTCCATCTCAGCGGGAAGCGTCGCGGCCAAATCTGTGAATCCCACCAAGCCACGCATCAAGGTCATGTTGGTTGATGATCATCCGGTCGTTCGCAAAGGCGTCAGCTCCTGTCTCGCGCGCCACGAGCACCTGCAAGTCATCGCCGAAGCCAGCGATGGTCGTGAAGCGGTTACCAAAGCCCGGCAGTTGCAGCCCAACGTCATCCTGATGGACATCGACATGCCCCATATGAATGGGCTGGCCGTGACCGAATTGCTCCGCAAGGAATTGCCGGACATCAAGGTTTTGATCCTCTCGATGCACAGCAACACGGATTACGTGATGCGCATCATCCAATCCGGCGCGCGCGGCTACGTCCTGAAAGAAGCGCCCACTGAGGAACTGGTCCGCGCCGTGGACGCCGTCCATGCCGGTGAAGCGTTCTTCAGCCCGGAAGTTGCCCATGCGGCGCTGAAT
>DASZPR010000607.1:0-5986 GCA_035550235.1 Verrucomicrobiia bacterium
CTTCATCGTTCCGTCGAGCAGTGTGCCCACCTCAAAGCCAGAGACCATGCAATTCACAATAGTCATGTTCTCCGTGATGACGTTGCGCCCGAGCGCGAAGGAACTTTTGGGACACAATCCGTCGTCGTTTGGCGAGTTGATGCGGCAATTGGAAACCATGACATTGCGGCAGCAATCGATGTCGATGCCATCGCGATTGGTGTCCATCGTCACGTTATCGACGGTCATGTTATCGCAGCCGGTGGTGAGAATCGCGAAATGGCCACCGCGGAAAATCGTAAAATCACGCAGCGTCACGTTCCGGCACAGCTTGAGCGCGATGGCCTTGTTGCCGAGGCGCGCGAGTTTCAGATTCGCATTGGTATTGGCCTGTTCGGGGTGCTCCCAGTTTTTGAATCCGTCGACCGCATCCTGATTGCCGTCGCCAGCCGAGAGCGCCGAGCCATTGATCATCCCCTGCCCCGTGATGGAAATATTCGTCAGCCCTTCGCCATAAATCAGGCTGTTGCGGAAATAAGTATGCCCGCCGTCCTGGTAGGCCGTGCCTTCCCAATGCTCCGGCTCGTCGTAGGCATTCATGTTCTGCGGTGCGGCCATGATCGTGGCGCCCGCATCGATGATGAGATGAATATTGCTCTGGAGATGAATCGTGCCGCTGAGATAAGTGCCCGAAGGAAGATAAACCGTGCCGCCGCCGGCCCCTGCCGCCGCCTGGATAGCCTTGTCAATCGCCGGGCTATCGAGGTTTTTGCCGTCGCCAACGGCGCCGAAATTGCGGACGTTAAAATAAGATTTGTCGCCACCGTCAGCCGCGAACGATTGGAAAAAAATCGTTTGCGAAATAACCAGGGTCGCCAGCAGTAGGGATGAGGATGCCAGGGGTATTTTCATATTGTTGGGCTCGAAATGTATCAAGGGCTTTGTGAGATTCAACCATGCCAGGTTGCATTTGTCACATCGGTTTGTGCACCTCCAGACGCACTCCTCACGACAAGGTTACAAACCAAAACCTTGGGGTAAATGCCCCCTTTTCCTTTCACCGCGGTCTGACAATGTTTTTTCATGGCAGGACAATCAGCGGTGGAGCGGGCAGAGGCACAAAAAGCGTCCGTATCCGGCGAAAAGTTATTCAAACGAAAATTGCCCACCGGCGCGGAAATCACTCCCGCCGGAGTGCATTTTCGCGTGTGGGCCCCCAATTCGCAAAAAGTGTCCGTGCAGTTGATTTCGCCGGGCGGAACAAAACTTGTCGCGCTCGAATCCGAACCGGACGGCTACTTCTCCGGCCTGGTGGCTGAAGCCCGCGCCAACATGCTCTATAAATATCAACTCGACTCAGGCGCGTTTCCCGATCCCGCATCTCGTTTTCAACCGGATGGCCCGCATGGCCCGTCACAAATCATCGACGCTTCCACGTTTCGTTGGACCGACTCCAAATGGCGCGGCGTGACGCGCGAAGGCCAAGTCATTTACGAAATGCACATCGGCACGTTCACGCCGGAAGGCACCTGGGCATCAGCTATGGAACAACTGCCCGAACTTGCCCGACTCGGCGTGACGGTGCTCGAAGTCATGCCCGTCGCCGATTTTCCCGGGCGGTTCGGCTGGGGTTATGACGGCGTGGATTTATTTGCGCCCACACGCCTCTACGGCTCGCCGGATGATTTTCGCACGTTCGTGGATCGTGCGCATGCACTCGGCCTTGGCGTCATTCTCGATGTCGTTTACAACCACATCGGACCGGATGGAAATTATCTCAAACAATTCTCTCCGGACTACTTCAGCAGCCGCTATCAAAACGAATGGGGCGAGGCCCTTAATTTCGACGGCAACAATTCAGGTCCGGTCCGAGAATTTTTCATTAGCAACGCGGGTTATTGGATCGATGAATTCCATCTGGACGGCCTTCGGCTCGATGCCACGCAACAGATTTTCGATTGTTCTGAGGAGCATATTCTCGCGGCAATCACGAAGCGGGTTCGCGCGGCAGCGCAAGGGCGCTCCACTTATCTCGTGGCTGAAAATGAAGCGCAGCACTCCAAATTGGCGCGGGCGCTGGAGGATGGGGGCTATGGTATCGATGCCTTATGGAATGATGATTTTCACCACAGCGCCACGGTCGCAGTCACGGGCCGCAATGAAGCCTATTTTTCCGATCATTTCGGCACGCCGCAGGAATTGATCTCCGCGATGAAACGCGGGTATTTGTTCCAAGGCCAATGGTACGCGTGGCAGAAACAACGGCGCGGCTCGCCGACCACGGGACTTCATCCGGCGAATTTCGTGAATTGCATTCAGAACCACGATCAAATCGCCAATTCTCTGCGCGGCATCCGGCTGCATCAACTCACCAGTCCGGGGCGCTTCAAGGCAATCACCGCTCTGTTCCTGCTCGGTCCCGGAACGCCGATGCTGTTTCAAGGCGAGGAGTTCGCCGCCTCAACGCCGTTTCTCTACTTCGCGGACCACAATCCCGAGCTCGCCAAACTCGTCGCGAAAGGTCGCCGGCAATTTTTGGAACAATTTCCCGGCATCGCGTGTGCGGAATGCACGCCGTGCCTCGACAATCCGGAATCCGAAACAACTTTTCGGAAATGCAAACTCGATTTCGGCGAGCGCGAACGCAATACCATCTATTATGAATTGCATCGCGACTTGTTGAAGTTGCGCCGCGAAGATCCCGTGTTCCGCAGACCGCGAATCGGTGGCGTCGATGGCGCCGTGCTGGGAGCGGAAGCCTTTGTTCTCAGATTTTTTGGCGATGACGGTGACGATCGTCTTTTGCTAGTGAACCTGGGAACAGATTTGCAACTGACGGCACAACCCGAGCCGCTCCTCGCGCCGGTCGAAGACACCGCCTGGAAATTAATCTGGTCCAGCGAAGACCCTCGCTACGGCGGATTCGGCACGCCGCCGTTTGGCGAAGGAAACTGGCGCATTTCCGGTCACGCTGCTGTGGTCTTCGCCACCGACAAAACATCGATCACCAAAGGGAGCGTCTGATGGAAAAGCTCATTCGGCGAATCAATCTGCGCGACGCAGCGGGCGAAGATGCCCGGGTGCGACTGGCGGAGGAATGGCTCGTGACCAACGGGCTCGGCGGCTATGCGTCGGGCACGATTTCGGGCGCTGTGAGCTGGCGTTATCACGGGTTGCTCATCGCGGCCCTGCCCTCGCCCCTGGGGCGTATTGTGATGCTGAACCATTTGGCCGAATCGCTTCGCCTGCCGGACGGGCGGGTGATCGAGTTTTGCGGGCAGGATTCCAATGCGCGTGATCGCATTATGTCCTGTGGCCAGTTCCTCACGGAATTCCGGCTCGAAAACCAGATGCCCATCTGGCGTTACGAAATGGAAAACATCGTGATCGAGAAAATTCTGGTGCTTCTGCACGGCCAAAACACCGTGCACATCACCTATCGCCTGCTCTCCGGCCCCGAAACATTGCAACTCGAACTTCGCCCATCGATGCATTTTCGCCGGCACGAACATCCGGTGAGCGAACCGATCTCGCGCGAGTACGTGTTCCGCGCGGAAGCCCACCGCTACGAAGTCAGCGCGGGCGAGGACATGCCGCCACTTCACATGATTTTGCGCGGCGACGGATGCACTTTTACGCATGACGGCGGAACGAGGCGCGAAATTTATTATCAGCGGGACGCCGACCGTGGCTATGAATCGCGCGGAATTCTTTGGAGTCCCGGCAATTTCTCGGTGCACCTGAATTCCGGCAAGGACGCGACGCTCATTGCCTCAACGGAATCATGGAACACACTGCACGCATTGAGCCCGGCGGAGGCAGTAGATTTTTATCAGCAACGCCGCGCGCGGTTGATTCGCACCGCCGATCCGAACGCGCAAGCATCCCCCGGCGCTGATCTGGTGCTGGCCGCAGACCAATTCATCATCAATCCCGTCGGGCGCGTGCAGGATTCTGCGAGAGCCCATGCGGCCGGGGATGAAATTCGCACAGTCATTGCCGGTTATCATTGGTTCACTGACTGGGGCCGCGACACAATGATCAGCCTGGAAGGCCTCACGCTCGTGACGAGGCGGTATGCGGAAGCGGGTTGGATCTTGCGGACATTCGCGCATTACATTCGTTACGGTCTGATTCCGAATTTATTTCCCGAAGGCGAGAATCAAGGTCTCTACCACACCGCTGACGCGACGCTTTGGTTCTTCCACGCGCTCGATCGTTATCTCGCCTATACTGACGATCACGACACGTTGCGCCAGATTTTGCCGAAGTTAGTCGATGTGGCCGAACATCACCTGCGCGGCACACGCTTCGGAATCATGGTCGATCCACAGGACGGATTGCTGCGGCAGGGTGCGGAAAATTATCAACTCACCTGGATGGATGCGAAGGTGGATAATTGGGTCGTCACACCGCGTCGCGGCAAGGCCGTTGAGATCAACGGGCTTTGGTACAACGCGCTGCGTCTGCTGGTGGACTGGTTGCGCGCCGACAAACAGGATAATTTGGCAGAAACGTACGAGAAACACGCTGACCGCGCGAAAAAATCCTTCAATGACCGCTTTTGGTACGCGGAAGGAAACTATCTTTACGACGTCGTGGACGGCGAAAACGGCAACGATTGGGCCTGCCGCCCTAACCAATTACTGGCGTTTTCGCTGAAGCACCCGGTTTTGGAAGAACGCTATTGGAAGCCCGTGCTTGAAACGGTGCAGGAAAAATTACTGACGCCGCTCGGTTTGCGTTCGCTCAGCCGTGATCACGCGGATTACAAAGCGAAGTATTTTGGTGACCTTCGCGCCCGCGACGCCGCATATCATCAGGGCACGGTCTGGGCATGGCTTATTGGGCCATTCATCGATGCCTGGCTCAAAGTGAATCCCGACGGCCAGGTTGAGGCGCGAAAATTTCTTTCCGGTTTCGAGCCGCATCTGAACCAGGGCTGCGTCGGGTCCATCAACGAAATCTTTGACGCCGAACCACCCTTCACTCCGCGTGGCTGCATCGCCCAAGCCTGGAGTGTCGCCGAAGTGCTCCGTGCGTGGGTGAAAACCGCAAAACCAACCACCAAGAAGGCCTAAACCTTTTCCAACAAAGCCACGGGAAAACTCTTCAACGCCTGAGTCAGTTCCAATGCGGCGTTTCCACCGGCGCCCACCAGCGGAACCATTTCGCGAGTGAGCACATTGCGAAATAAATCACCCGGACGAGCATTGGGCACTGAGAGCATTGTGTCTCCCCAGATTTCGGAACCAATCGGCGCCACTTCCCTCCCCCGCGTCAGCCCGAACGGCAACCGTGGCACAATCACGACGATCACTTGATTAGCGTGTTTGCGCGCAAAGGCGCAAAGGTGCTTTCGCCCTCCGCCAATCGCTGAGAGTGGAACATATTCGCCCGAATCAAACAATTCCCGCTGCGTTCCGCGAAAAGCCAGGGCGCGCCAAATCAAAAATTGCTTCATCGCGCCGGGTTCTTCATCACTTAACAGCCTGGAAAAGAAACCGCCGGCGGCATCCGCAACACCCTCAAATTTATTTTTCAAATTCATCAATAATTTTCGTCGTGCATCATAATCCACGGGACGGCGATTATCCGGATCGACAAGATTCAGATCCCACAATTCGGCGCCCTGATAAAAATCCGGCACGCCGGGCAAGGTGGTTTTGAGGAGTGTTTGCGCGAGCGAGTTAAATCGGCCAAAAAACGCAACTCGTCCGGCGAAGCGTCGAAGATCATCGGCGAAGGTATTTTTGCTGCCGGAAGCCAGCACGCGTTCGACAAAATCCCGCAGTGCTTTCTCATATCCGGCATTGGGCTCGGTCCAACTCGTATGAACCTTTGCCTCTTTCGCCGCCTTGAGCATAAATGCGGCAACACGTGTACGAAACGACTTCAGACTTTCCTCGTTCTCCAAATTCCCGGGCCACGCACCGACTAATGTCTGATAAAGCAGATATTCATCGTTGGCATCCGGGGCAGGCGAATTTTCGATCGAAGTTTTTTT
>DASZPR010000608.1:0-5785 GCA_035550235.1 Verrucomicrobiia bacterium
CGGCGCATTTGGGAAAAAACGTTCGCGCCGCGTCATGCCGCGAATTTTGGGATTGGCTACGATCGGATTCAAAACGTTTTGTGGCGGGTGGAAAACGGAGAGTTGGATGGGATCGATCCGAAAGTGATTGTTCTGCTCATTGGCACAAACAACAGCGGCAACGAAGATGATGGGAAACCCCGGAACACGACGCCGGAAATCATCGCGGGCATTTCGAACCTGGTAAGGCGAATTGAATTTCACCTGCCGAATGCAAAAATTATTTTGTTCGGAATTTTTCCGCGCGGCGAAAAAAATGATCCGATTCGCGAGCAGGTGAAGGCGGTGAACGCAGGGATTTCAAAACTGGCGGACGGCAAAATAAAGTTCATGGATATTGGTGACAAATTTCTGACTGCCGACGGCACGTTGCCGCGCGGCCTTTTTCCTGATCTATTGCATCCGAATGAGAAGGGTTATCAAATCTGGGCGGACGAGATCGTTCCGGCGGTGGACAAAATGGTCAAGTAAAGCATGTCAGGGATTTTGATGACATGACCCATTGGAGGGGGTAGCTATCCTCCCCGCCGGATGATAATACTTTGGCGTTCGCGGATGGATTGGTTGAATTTGAAACAGCCGGCTGGTTTAGATGAGTCGAGTGTCTTTGATACGCAATAAAAATGAATAACAATCCCTTAAAAGTCGTTTCGTCTGGAATCCTGATTTTTTTCGCCACTGCCATGAGTCACGCAGCTCCAATGTTTTCGTCGCACGACAAGGAAGTGGAAGCCTTGCTGGCGCAAATGACCCTCGATGAAAAAATCGGCCAGATGGTGCAGGCCGATTGCGGCGCGCTCAAAGATAAATCGGACGTGGGGAAATATTTCATCGGGTCGGTTTTGAGCGGCGGGTCGTCGGATCCGGCGGAGGGGAATTCTCCGCTGGCATGGCTGAAATGGGTTTCCGAATTTCAAAGCGAGGCGCTGAAAACGCGGCTGAAAATTCCGCTCATCTACGGCATTGACGCCGTTCACGGCCATAACAACGTGTTGGGCGCGACGATTTTTCCGCATCACATCGGCATGGGCGCCACGCGTGACCCGAAACTTGTCGAGCGTGCTGAACGCGTGACGGCGGAGGAAGTCGCGGGCACCGGCATTCGCTGGGCGTTTGCGCCCTGTGTGGCCGTGGTGCAGGACGAGCGTTGGGGACGGACGTACGAAGGTTACAGCGACAACACCGTGTTGGTTTCAGAGCTCGGCGTGGCGGCGACGGTGGGCTTTCAGGGCAAGAACCTTTCGAGCGAATCGGCATCCGTGCTCGCGTGCGCGAAACATTTTATTGGCGATGGCGGCACGACGAACGGCATCGATCAGGGCAACACTGTTTGCGACGAGGCCACCTTGCGGAAATTATTTTTGCCGCCATACGCCGCCGCCATCAAGGCGGGCGTGGGATCGATCATGGTTTCCTACAGCAGTTGGAACGGCGTGAAGATGCATGGCAACAAGCATTTGCTCACGGATGTTTTGAAAACGGAACTCGGGTTTCGCGGTTTTCTCGTGTCGGATTGGGCGGCGATCGACCAGCTTTCGCCGGACTACAAATACGACGTGGAACAGTCCATCAATGCGGGGCTCGATATGGTCATGATTCCAAAAGGGCCGGGTGAGGCGAACAATTACGTGGAATTTATCGACGATCTTAAGGCGTTGGTGGCGGAAGGCAAAGTAACGCCGGGACGGATTGACGATGCGGTACGGAGGATTTTGCGGATTAAATTTGAGATGGGCCTGTTTCAGAGCACGGCGGTGGATCCAATGTTGACGGCATCGATTGGCTCGCCGGAACACCGCGCGGTGGCCCGGGAAGCGGTGCGCAAATCACTGGTGCTTTTGAAAAACGACAAAAGCGCGCTGCCGTTGTCGAAGAAAATCAAGACGCTCGCGGTCGTCGGTGCGGCGGCGGACGATTTGGGAATGCAATGCGGCGGTTGGACGATTGATTGGCAGGGCGGACGTGGAAATATTACCACCGGCGGCACAACGATTCTGGCGGCAATTCGGCAGACGGTATCGCCGGAAACAAAGGTGGTCTTTTCGCCGGACGCGAGTGATTTGAAAAATGCAGATGCGGTCGTCGTTGTGATTGGCGAAGTGCCTTACGCGGAAATGAAGGGGGATCGCTCGAACCTGGATGTTTCCGCGGAAGACACGGCTTTGATTGCGAAAGCAAAAGCAAGCGGCGCGCCGGTGGTGACGGTGCTGCTTTCGGGGCGGCCGTTGGTTTTGAATAGTGCGCTCACGGATAGCAGCGCATTTGTGGCGGCGTGGCTTCCCGGCACCGAGGGGCTTGGCGTGACGGATGTTTTGTTTGGCGATTATAAATTTACCGGCAAGCTGCCGCGCTCGTGGCCGCGCAGCAGTGAGCACCTGCGCACGGGGGATACCGCGGAGCAGCCGCTGTTCAAGTTCGGCTATGGGTTGAGCCACTGATGTGCCCGGCTGGAAACGTGAATCTGAAATCAATTGATTAAGAGTCAATTGGTCTATTATTCAAGCGAGGTTCGGACTTGCCAAAGGTCGAGGATTTGCATTATCGTTTGGGCATGTTCGAAAGCCACGCGCTTTGGGTCGAGGCTTCGAGCATTTTTTATCGGTTGCCTCGGTAGCTCAATTGGCAGAGCAGTTGACTCTTAATCAATTGGTTGACAGTTCAAGTCTGTCCCGGGGCACCATTTAATCCTTGCAGGGTCTGAGAGGGTTCTTCACTTATCCCAATTTACCATTACGCCGTAACTGATTTATGTCTCAGTCGCAAAATCGATATTTGATTATTGTCATTCTTGGAGCGCTTTCCACCATCAGCCCGTTTGCCATCGATATGTATCTGCCGGCGTTTCCGCAAATCGCCGAGGCCATGCATACTTCCACCGCCCGGGTTTCGCTTTCGTTGTCCAGTTATTTTGCGGGCCTGGCCATCGGCCAGCTTTTCTATGGGCCAATGCTGGATCGTTTTGGGCGCAAGTTGCCTCTTTACGGCGGGTTGTCGCTGTTCATCGTGGCTTCCATGCTTTGCCTCACGGCGCGAACGGTGGAATGGCTCATTGCTTTCCGATTCCTGCAGGCGCTCGGTGGATGCTCCGCGCAGGTTTCCGCCATGGCGATGGTGCGGGATTTCTTTCACGTGGACGAAACCGCCAAAATCATCTCGCTGCTGATCCTGATTATCAGCGCTTCGCCGTTATTGGCGCCAAGCATCGGCGTTTATGTGGCGGTGCATTTCGGGTGGCAATGGGTTTTCATCGTGCTGTCCGCTTTCGTCCTGCTGATGATGGCCGTCTCCAAGTGGGTGCTGCCGGAAGGGCATGAAGCGGATAAAAACGTTTCTTTGCGACTGTCGCCGATCGCCAAAAATTACGTGGCCGTCCTGAAGGAACCGCAATTCATCACGTATTCGCTGGCGGGGGCGTTTGCATTTTCCGGGTTGCTCGTTTATGTCTCGAGTTCGCCCATCATCTTCATGGAGGTTTTCCATCTGAGCGCGCAGAAATTTGGCGCGATCTTCGCGGGGTTGGCCGTGGGCTTTATCGGCAGCAACCAGGTGAACGTGATTCTGCTGCGCAAATTTTCCAGCGAACAAATTTTCCGCGCTACGCTATGGGTGGAGTGTCCAGTCGCCTTGCTGTTGTTGATTGGAACGCTGGGTGGTTGGTTCGGATTGAAGGCGACACTCGTGTTGTTGTTCATTTCTTTGACCAGCCTGGGATTGGCCTATCCGAACGCGGCGGCTCTCTCGTTGGTTCCATTCGATCGCAATATCGGCAGCGCCTCCGCGATGCTCGGCTTCCTGCAAATCGGCGTGTCTGGCCTGGCGTCTGCGAGCATCGGCATCTTCAATTCGCACACCATGATGCCGGTGGCGCTGATTTTGTGCACGACCTCGTTTGTTGGCCTGGCAATTTTAATCATTGGCAAACGGTATATTCCGCAAGTTCATTTTGTGGAAGAAAAGGGGGCGCATTTTTTGCCGCATTAAGCGGCACATTAATCCGCCAAGCGATGCGGGCGTCCCATCCAGACGTCGTGCGCGCCGGGGGAATAATTGGCCCCGACGAGTTTTGCATCAGCGAACCATGGCCAGACGTTTTGAAGCAGGCGGGTGTCGCTTATCGAAACTTGGATCGATTGTTGTTTCCACGGTTCGTGCCAGATGCGAAAGAAGCGGCGGCTGTTTCCATGTGAAGTGAACGCGGTATATCGTTCGAGTAAAAATGCATCCAGCGAGCCGCTGGTGCACGGCGCGAAGGTGGGCCCGGTTAAATTTCCCTCGTAGCTGAAACTTGGAGCACGCAATTTTTCGCGGACAGTGCCGTTCAATTTTCCTTCTTTGTGTGGGTGCTGGTAATGCAATTCACCGAAACGATAGGGCAGGCCGAAGGTCCACGGACCCAAGCGGACACTCAAGGGATTATTCATCCATTCGGTCAGAAAATAAATTCCCGGCTCGCGGCGATGGCGGACATAAGTGCGGACGTTGAGAAAATGATTGTTCGCGATGGGTTTCAGAAACCATTCAGTAAATTTTCCACCGCGAAATGGTCGCATGCGGCGCATGGTGAAGGCGACGAGCGAGACGTAAGCTTTGCCACCGTGGAGATCGAGCGCGAAGGGCACGTCGCGTTGGAGCGTTTGCGCGGGCACTTCATAGTGAACGAAAACGGGCCGCAGCCAATCAGCGAGGAACAGCGGTTCGCCTTTGATCGACAGCAGGCGTCGCTGCGCTACCATGCTCTCGGCGCTTTTGTCCTCAACCGAGTTTTCGATGCTCAAGGTTTCGCAATGCATCTTCGAGATTGGGAAAATGGAATTGAAAACCTGACGCCAACAATTTGCCGGGCACAACGCGCCGGCTTTTGATAATGAGTTCGGTTTCGGTGCGGAGAAAGAATGCGCCGATCTCGAGCATCCATTCCGTTGCGGGCAAACCGAACGGAGCGCCGCACGCTTTGCGCACAAGCCGCATCATCTCGGCATTTGTGAGCGGGTTCGGCGCGGCAAGATTAACCGGGCCGCTTAGGTCCTCGTGATCGATGAGCCATTCGACGGCGCGGCAAAAATCCTCTTCGTGAATCCAGGAAACGAATTGGCGGCCACTGCCCATTTTTCCACCGAGGCCAAAGCGGGCCAATCGGCGGAGGACAGGAAATACTCCGGCGCCAGCGCCAAAGACCATCGTGACGCGCAGCGCGACTTTGCGGGTGTTGGGCGTGCGGGCTTCATCCAGCGCGCGTTCCCATTGGCGAATCACGTCAATGGAGAATTCGTCTTTGGCTTCGGATGTGGCGCCGGTGGGGCCGGATTCGTCGGCGGGTTGGTCCGGATTATGTTTGTAAAGCGTCGCCGAACTGGCGTTCAGCCAGACGCGCGGCGGATTTTTGCAGCGCGCGATGGCTTCGCCGACGGCGCGGGTCGAATCCACGCGCGAGGCGATGATCGCGCGTTTATTTTTTTCGGTGTAGCGGCAATCGACCGACTTGCCGGTGAGATTCAAAACCACATCCGCGCCTTCCAACAGCGACGCCCAATCACCGAGGGTTTTGGCATCCCAAGAAACATCTTTGACGCCATCGGTTCGCGTTTGCGGAGAACGCGTGAGGACAAAAACATTATCTCCGCGAGCTACGAATTTTCGAGCGAGTGCGGTTCCCAGAAATCCACTGCCGCCAGCGATGATGATTTTGCGTTTCATGGTTCAGTTGTGTCGACGACGAGTTTTCCGCGCGCGTGCCATTCGTGGGGAA